>NZ_JAWNCA010000011.1:0-139186 GCF_034106185.1 Enterobacter sp. 296B2
AACCCCCCCCATCCCACAACTCGTCCCCCACGCCACCTCGGGAGTGGGCGTCGGCCCCCCCCCCCCCCCCCCCCCCCCCCCCCGCCGCCACCCGGCTCTTTTTTAACCACAGCACACCTGCTACACTGTATACCTGAACAGTATATGGAGCAGTATGTGAGCAGGCGTCAATCCGCCCCGCGTCTTGAGTTTGAAGCGGCGGCTATCTATGAATATCCCGAACATCTCCGCCCCTGGCTTGAGGCGTTGCCCAAACAGCCGGGCGTGTACATCTTTCACGGTGAAAGCGAGACCCTGCCGCTCTACATCGGCAAAAGCGTTAACATTCGCAGCCGGGTGTTATCCCACCTGCGTACCCCGGACGAGGCCGCCATGCTGCGCCAGTCGCGCCGCATTACCTGGTTCCAGACGGCGGGAGAAATGGGCGCGCTGTTGCTGGAAGCCCGGCTGATAAAGGAGCAGCAGCCGCTCTTTAATAAGCGCCTGCGACGCAACCGCCAGCTCTGCTCCCTGCAGATCGCCGACGGCAAGCCGCAGGTGGTGTACGCCCGCGAAGTCGATTTTTCACATGCCCCTAATCTCTTTGGATTATTCGCAAACAAGCGTGCGGCCCTGCAGTCTCTCCAGGCGCTCGCCGACGAGCTGCAGCTATGCTACAGCCTTTTAGGGTTAGAGGGCACCACGCGGGGCCGCGCCTGTTTCCGCTCTGCGCTGAAGCGCTGCGCAGGTGCCTGCTGCGGGAAAGAGAGCCTTGAGGCGCATCACGCCCGCCTCCTCGCGGGCCTGGCGGGGATCAGCGTCAACTGCTGGCCGTGGGACGGCGCCGTTGCGCTAAAAGAGGTGGGTGAAACCATGACGCAGTATCACATCGTCAATAACTGGCTCTGGCTGGGGGCTGTCGATGATTTAAGCGACGCGGCAACCCTGTTGCGCACCCCCGCCGGATTCGACCACGACGGCTACAAAATCCTCTGCAAGCCCGTCTTAGCGGGCAAGTTCGAGGTCATCGCGCTCAGTGACCCGGCAGCCAGTTAATTTCACTGAACAGCAGGGTACCCTGTGACTCCAGCAGACGCAGAGTATGGGTCCCCTCCTGCCAGCTGGCGCCCTGATCGGCCGTCAGCAATTTATCACCCAGCTGCCACGCCCCGCTTAATACAAACACCACGCCTCCGCGCGAGCCAAAGGTGGTAAAGGTACGATCGGCAACCCGTACCTTCGCCTGACAGCAGTCGCGCCGGGTCATGATGTTGAAGTCCATCGCCATCCTGCCATCGGAAAGCAGCGCCTTCACCGGCAAATCGCCGGCAAAACTGTAAGGCTGATGCTGTTTAAGGGTATGGCAGAACGCCTGACCGGCATCCAGCGTCACCTCCCCGCCTTCCAGCAGCGTAATTACCCGGTCGACACCGGGAAACGAGGAGAATTCTCCGTTGCTGGCGATGGTCGCGATACTGGCACGCCAGAAAAAATCGCGCGTCGCGGGAGGAATACAGCAAATTTCTCGCGTTTCGCCGGCACCATTGCGCCAGAGGCTGACCGGCATCTTACGAATATCAAAGAACTCCATCACCACTCCTGAATGGCACAACCCGTGCCAGGGCAAGGATATCGCTATCCTTGCAGTCTTGTTTGTTATCGTTAGAGATTCACAGACCCAGTATCGGCAGCAGAGCGGGCAGGCCTTAGAGGAGCGTTAGTAAAAAAAGCTAACGCCATGACTCTACAAACATTCTCTGAAGCGACTACAGGAGAATACCGCGCTGGCGGCGGCAGACAAGAGGGCAGAATAGAAAAACCGCCGGTCCTGTCCACAGCGATTGCGCTTTTGTGGACAGGATCCCGGCGGTCTTAAGAGAGTGAACCGATTATTCGGTTGGTGCTGGCATTTTACCTTCCATCGCCGGACGTTCTGTCAGACGCTTCTCAAAATTGGCATTAAACTGTTTTTTCTGTTCCGGAGTCAGAATGTTGTAGATCTTGTTCTGGGTTTCCATGTGAGCCAGCATGCGGGCTTTATGCTGCTCGGCCATTTTGTCGATCTGCGCTTCAGCTTTCGCCTTATCGAAGCTGTCGCTGGCAATGATGTCATGCATTGCGCGGCGCTCTTCCAGCGGAGGACGCTTCATCTGGTCGCGCTGGCTTTTCATGATCTCGCGGATCTGCTGCTTCTGCGCGTCCGTCAGGTTCAGATCTTTAAACATCATCATTTCATGGTGCATACCCGGCTTGCCTTGATGATGCATCATCATTTTGCCCTCAGCCGGCGCGGCAGCGGTGGTTGCGGTATCTGCGGCGAACGCCATGCTGGTAGCGCCCAGAGCCAGGGTAGAAGCAACAAACAGTGCAGTAAACTTACGCATAATTTATTTCCTTTCTTTCAGTTATTCTTCGGCGCTATGCCGTGTTGACGAGATTAACTTTACGGGGTTTATCGTCAATTAGTCAGAGCAACGGTAAAACAATGAAAGTGTAAAAAACAATTTTTCGCCAAATGTGGAGAAAATAAGGATAAAGCGTGGAGAGTTGCAATAAAAAATATTCAACGCGATGATTTTAAAGATATTTAGCAGAAGTATAACGGAGTGAAGGTGAATAATAAAGCAATTCGCTAGGAATATTCCGTAAAACAAGTCAGAGCGCTTTAATCGCTAAGAAAACATTTTTACTTCCCCTCCCGGATGACGAGAGGGGAAAGGTCAGGAGAGTTTTTCCAGCATCAGACCGGCTCGCAGGCCAAACGCCACTGTGGGGTTAGGGAACAGCACATATTCGGTTGTTTTCTGCACCTCATAACGATCTTCGCCATCTTCCGCAAGCAGCGCCCCTTTGCGAAACGGCGTGAAGTTCAGGGTATGCGCGGCCATATGAAGCTGGAAAGCATTGCTACGGCGGGTGATCTGCTGTACGACCCGGTACCGCTCAACGGGCTGATGTGCGTGCTCGGGAGCTGTCCCACCGAGCAGCGCCCGAAGCGCGAGACGCGTTGGCGCAAAGCGCGTAAGATCGTTCTGTCCGAACGGTAGTGCTTTTCCCAGCTCCAGCGTACAGGACAGCGCACCGAAGTTTTCACAGGTAAAGTGCGTAAACGTTCCGCCCGGCGACTGATGGAACACCAGCGCCTCCAGCCCGGCATCCCCGAGCCAGCTCAAAAAGCCCTCATCCCACGGCTGATTGCGCTGCGGCAGAACGCCGAAGCGCACATGGTAAGAGGCGCGAATCGCCGTATGCAGATCGAGATGCCAGCGCGCTGGCCCCGCCGCGGCAAAAAACGTCGTCACGACGTTCTCCAGCCACTGAGCGCGCGCTGTTTCGTCGCTCTGCGGGAACTGCGACCAGCGACCGCCAAACATGCGGTTAATATCACTCACCAGGTACCGTTTGTTTTGCGCCAGCGCAGGCGGGTTGCCAAGCACCACCAGCACGCGGCACGCAAGGGTGATTTCTCCGCGATAAAGCGCGCGCAGCAGCCCATCGACAATCTCAACGGGTGCGGTTTCATTCCCGTGAATCCCAGTGGAAAGCAGCAGCGAGAGATCGCTTTTTGCGCTCGGCGTCAGCTCAAGCACCCCGCGCCCCTGCCACCGCCAGCGGAATGAGGGGCCTTCCCCCTCGCTCTGCTCCGGCGTTTCATCCGCCAGGGTCAGCGCCAGTAAATTTTCCATACCCACTCCTCTAGCGCTGGAACGGATAAACCGATCCCAGCTGCAGGATTGTCGATAACGCGTCCAGCGCCTCGCGCCCTTCGCGCAGCAGCTGCGGGTCGACCAGATCGGCCAGCGTTAACCGGTCGCGATAGTAGCGATCTACCCAGTCGTTCAGGGTGTTGAACAGCGCCTCATTCATCATCACAGCCGGGTTAACGGCCTGCATTTCATTCGACGTTAACACGACCCGCAGGCGCAGACAGGCGGGACCACCGCCGTTGGCCATGCTTTCGCGCAGGTCAAAGACGCGAAGCTCGTCAATCGGGTTATCGGCCTTCACCAGTTCAGTGAGATAGCGCCACACGCCCTGATGATCCCGGGACTCCTGCGGTAGCACCAGCATCATGCTACCGTCATCGCGGCTCAGCAGTTGGCTGTTGAACAGATAGGTTTCGACCGCGTCCTGCACGCTGATCGCCTGCGTTGGCACCTGAATCGGCATAAAGCCGGGCACGCGTTCGCGCAGCGTGGCAAGCAGCTTCTCCTGATGGGCAAAGGCCTGCTCATGGCAGAACAGCACCTGGCGGTTGGACACGGCAATCACGTCGTTATGAAACACCCCCTGATCGATCACCTGCGGGTTCTGCTGGGCAAAAATAACCTGTGAGGGATTGACCTGGTTCAGGCGGGCCACCGCCTGGCTGGCCGCCAGCGTCTGACGCGCTGGATAACGGACCGGGGCGGAATGCCCGCCCTCCTCGCGCCCGTAGATGAACAGCTGCACGGCGGGATCGCCGTAATCGCCTCCCAGACGGTTATGGTTGGCCGCACCTTCGTCGCCAAACATCGCCACCTGCGGCAGGGCCTGATGGACCTCAAAATAGTCGTCATGCTTGAAAATGGCGCGCAGCACGCGCTCGGTGGTGTCCGCTTCGGTGGCGCGGTGGAATTTGTTGTTCAGGTTCGCCACCGTCAGGTGGACTTTGCCATCCAGCGTATCGGCTGACGGGGCGACGGTCGCCGCGTTGGCCACCCACATTGAGGAGGCGGAGCTCGCGGCAGAGAGCAGGTGCGGCGTCTGCGTGCCCGCTTTTTCGACCACCTGCTCATCGCTGCCGGTGAAACCGAGCTGGCGCAGCACGGCCACGTTCGGGCGTTCCTGCGGCGGGATCACCGCCTGCGGGAAACCGGCATCCGCCAACGCCTTCATTTTTAGCAGCCCCTGCTTCGCCGCCAGTTTCGGGTTGGAGACCTGAAAACGGTGCTTCGTCGAGGCTTCGTTACCAAAAGAGAGACCGGCATAGTGGTGCGTAAGCCCCACCAGCCCGTCAAAGTTAACTTCACGCGCTTTCATGTCGAGCCCCTTCGCTAAAGTCCAGCCCCGGGTTGAGCGTCTCCGGCAGCGTCAGCGCCGGGGTTTCCAGGCTCGCCATCGGCCACGCACAGTAATCGGCGGCATACCACGCGCTGGCGCGATGGTTACCGGATGCCCCTACGCCGCCGAACGGCGCGGTGCTCGCCGCCCCGGTCAGCGGTTTATTCCAGTTCACGATCCCGGCGCGCGCCTCCAGCAGCAGGCGATCAAACTTCTCGCGATGCGGTGAAATCAGCCCGCTCGACAGGCCGTAGCGGGTGTTATTGGCCATCGCAATGGCCGCGTCAAAATCGTCGTAACGCCAGACGCACAGCAGCGGGCCAAACACCTCTTCATCCGGCACGTTGCTCGCGCCACTCATCTCAACGATGCCCGGCGTCAGCAGCGAGGTACCCGGCTGAACCTGCTTCGGCTCCAGCAGGCTTTTCGCGCCGCGCGCGACGTGGTCCTGCCAGGCCTTCAGCACGTTCAGCGCGGCCTGTTCTGAAATCAGCCCGCCGATAAACGGTTGCGGGTCGGCATCCCACGCGGCAGGCACCAGACGCGCGCTCACCTCTACCAGACGTTTCAGGAAGGCATCCCCCTGCGCGCCGCGCTTGACCAGCAGGCGGCGAGCGCAGGTACAGCGCTGTCCGGCGGTAATAAAGGCGGACTGGATCGTCAGGTGCACCGCGGCGTCGATATCGTCAGGGTCTTCCACAATCAGCGGGTTGTTGCCCCCCATCTCCAGCGCCAGGATTTTTTCCGGCTGGCCCGCCAGCTGGCGGTGCAGCTGATAACCCGTTCCGGCGCTGCCGGTAAACAGCAGGCCGTCAATATCGCTCAGCGCACTGAGCGCCTGGCCGGTTTCCCGTCCGCCCTGCACGAGGTTCAGTACGCCCGGCGGCAGGCCAGCCTGTTCCCATAGCTTCACCACTGCCTCGCCGGTTAACGGCGTGAGCTCGCTCGGTTTGAAGATAACGGTATTGCCCGCCAGCAGCGCGGGCACAATGTGGCCATTCGGCAGATGCCCCGGGAAGTTATACGGGCCAAACACCGCCAGCACGCCGTGCGGACGGTGGCGCAGCGTGGCCGCGCCGTCCGGCATCTCGGTATGTTGTTCGCCGGTGCGGGTGTGGTACGCCTTGACCGAAATGGCGATCTTATTAATCATCGCCGTCACTTCGGTTGCCGCTTCCCAGCGCGGTTTACTGGTTTCAGACGCGATGATGCGCGTCAGTTCGGCTTTGTTCGCCTCCAGCAGACCGGCAAACTTTTCAACAATCCCCTGGCGCTCGGTGAAAGGCTGTTTTGCCCACGCGGGAAACGCGCGGCGCGCGGCACGGCAGGCCTGCTCGACCTGCGCGGCGCTGGCGTCATTCCCCTTCCAGAGAACTTCTTTTCCAACCGGATTGGTCTTTGTGCGCTGTTCGCCTTCGCCCGTGACCCAGTCACCGTTAATCCATAATGTCATGCTGTTTTCTCCTCAGGGCAGAGACGCACCAGGCGAACCGTATCGCCGGCGTTACATTTCAGGGCATCCAGCTCAGCAGCCGTCAGCACCAGACGTTCACATTTCGGGTTGGCCCGCACCAGCATGGCACGGAAGTTGGCGTAATTTTCGTTCGCCACCAGGCAAGCCGGCCAGTCACCCGGCGCAGGCTGGCCTTCAGATACCTCAACCAGGCGGCTTTTGCGGATCGCGCGCACGCGGTCAATATCACACTCAAGCGTCGGTCCGCCGTCAAAGATGTCGACGTAGTTACGGTAGCGGAAGCCCTCTTTCTCCAGCACCGCACGGGCAGGCGCGGTTTGCGGATGCACTTCACCGATCACCGCCTGCGCTTCCGGCGTTAAGAAATGGGTATAGATAGGATGTTTAGGCATCAGCTCGGCAATAAAGGCCTTCTGGCCCGTGCCGCAGAGATAGTCCGCCCGGCTGAACTCCATCGAGAAGAAGCGCTCGCCCAGGCTTTCCCAGAAGGGAGAGTAGCCTTTGTCGTCGATCACGCCGCGCATCTCTGCCACCACTTTTTCATTAAAGCGATCGCGGAAGGCGGCCATAAACATAAAGCGAGATTTGGAGAGCAGATAGCCGTTGCCCTCTTTGCGCCACGCCGGGTCGAGGAACAGCGTGCACAGCTCGCTGGCGCCCGTGTGGTCATTACAGAGAAACAGCGTGGGCAGCGCGTTATAGACGTTCAGCTCTTTCGAGGCATGAACCATGGTGCCGACGCGGTAGTTGTACCACGGGTCGTTAAGCCCGACGGCCACTTCGATGGCGCAAATCCCGGCCACGCTCCCCGTGTCGGTGTCTTCCAGCACGAACACGTAACCCTGTTCGCTTTTTGGCAACGTCCCCTGCCAGGTTTGCAGGGCGCGCTCAATGCGCGCCGACAGCGTTTTTTCATCGGCAGGAAGCGAGGTCAGCCCGCCTCCCGTCTTACCGGCAAGCTGCATGAGCCCGGCGATATCGTCGCGCTCAACGGGACGGATGACCATCATGATGACACCCCGGATTTCACCTTTTCACACGCCAGCGCAAAACGGTCCAGACCGGTTTGCACCTCTTCCTCGCTGACGATCAGCGCAGGCGCAAAACGCACCACGTTGGCACCGGCAATCAGCACCATCACGCCCACTTTTGCCGCTTCCTGTGAAATAAGTTTAGCTTTTCCGGCAAACTCAGCGGTGAGCTCGCAGCCGATTAACAGCCCCAGACCGCGAATTTCTTTAAACAGGCCAAGCTTGCCGTTGATGGCGTTCAGGCGCTCAACGAACCACTCGTGACGCTGTTTAACGCCCTTCAGCACCTCAGGTGTGTTAATGATGTCAAGAACCTGTCCGGCGACGGCGGTCGCCAGCGGGTTGCCGCCGTAGGTCGTGCCGTGCGTGCCCACGGTCATCACGCTGGCGAATTTATCGGTAGTCAGCGTCGCGCCAATCGGGAAGCCGCCGCCCAGCGCTTTGGCGGTAGAGAGCACGTCCGGCGTCACGCCGTAGTGCATATAGGCATACAGCTCGCCGGTGCGGCCCACGCCGGTCTGCACTTCGTCGAAGATCAGGACCGCGTTGTGACGGTCGCACAGCTCGCGCAGCCCCTGAAGGAATGCCTTTTGCGCCGGAAGCACGCCGCCCTCGCCCTGCATCGGCTCGACGATCACCGCGCAGGTGGTGTCGTTAATCAGCTCGCTGGCGGACTGCAGGTCGTTATAGATGCCGTGGCGAATATCCGGCGGCAGCGGGGCAAAATCCTGTGAATAAGAAGGCTGGCCGCCCGCGCTCACGGTAAAGAGCGTGCGTCCATGGAAGGCATTTTTAAACGCCACAATCCCACTTTTGTGCGTACCAAACTTATCGTGGGCATATTTGCGCGCCAGCTTCAGCGCCGCTTCATTGGCTTCCGCCCCGGAGTTACAGAAAAAGACTTTTTCGGCAAAGGTCGCGTCAATCAGCTTTTTCGCCAGGCGCAGTGCGGGTTCGTTGGTAAAGCCATTGCCGGTATGCCAGAACTTCGCCGCCTGGTCATTCAGCGCCTGACGCAGTGCAGGGTGCGCATGACCCAGCGCATTGACCGCAATCCCACCTGCAAAGTCGATATATTCTTTACCCTGCTGATCCCACAGGCGTGAGCCTTCCCCGCGAACCGGAATAAAAGCCGCCGGAGCGTAAACCGGCATCATCCATTCATCGAAATTTTCACGCGTAATTGACAGAGACATAGCGACCTCATCCGGTAAATAAAAAGTTATTTGAATGTTAAATAATTGAGTGTTTGCACTGTGAATGTAGATTGCAGCCTTCGTGCCAGCCAGCGATAAAATTGCATAAACGGGTTGAGGTAACAGAATATCAACAAGTTACAACATGGAGTTATTCACTGTTAGTGCATAAAAAGTGAATATTTTTACGACAAGCGGCGCTTTGCCGCATGAAAATCAGAAAGAGTATGCAGAGGCCAAATATAATTCTGGAATTGTGATCGCTCGCGAAATTTATCGGCCATTTACGCCCTCTTTGGGGGCGAAGCGCGTCAGAATGGTGCAAATATTGCACCACCGGCATGATCTGTCGCAGTTATTGGTCGAACCCGGTAACAGTTGACGCAAATTCTGCTACCATCCATGCACTATTCACCTTGCACTGGCAGCGACTATGAAATTTGTCTCTTTTAATATCAACGGCCTGCGCGCCCGCCCCCATCAGCTTGAAGCCATTGTTGAGCAACATCAGCCAGATGTGATCGGCCTGCAGGAGACCAAGGTTCACGACGACATGTTCCCCCTCGAAGAGGTGGCGAAACTTGGCTATAACGTCTTTTACCACGGTCAGAAAGGTCACTATGGCGTCGCGCTGCTCACCAAAGATACGCCGGTTTCCGTGCGCCGCGGCTTCCCCGGCGACGGAGAAGAAGCGCAGCGCCGCATCATCATGGCGGAAGTGCCTTCCGCGCTCGGGAACATCACGGTCATTAACGGCTATTTCCCGCAGGGCGAGAGCCGCGATCACGAGACAAAATTCCCGGCCAAAGCGAAGTTTTATCAGGATCTACAGAATTACCTGACGACCGAACTGAAAAAAGAGAATCCGGTGCTGATCATGGGCGACATGAACATCAGCCCGACGGATCTCGATATCGGCATCGGCGAAGAGAACCGCAAGCGCTGGCTGCGCACCGGCAAATGTTCTTTCCTGCCGGAAGAGCGTGAGTGGATGGAGCGCCTGCTGGGCTGGGGCCTGGTGGATACCTTCCGCAGTGCCAACCCGGAAACGCAGGATCGCTTCTCGTGGTTTGACTACCGCTCAAAGGGCTTTGACGACAACCGCGGCCTGCGTATCGATCTGCTGCTGGCCAGCACGCCGCTGGCAGAGCGCTGCATCGAAACCGGAATCGACTACGACATCCGCAGCATGGAAAAACCGTCGGACCACGCGCCGGTATGGGCTAAATTCAAGCTGTAATCGCGCGTGAACATGCGAAAAACACTTTTCCTGTGCGCCCTTCTGGGCGCATTTCTTATGACATTTGTCTTTCTGCCGCCTGACACGCTCTCTCTGGCAGGAATTAAAACGCATCAGCAGACGTTACTCTCCCATGTCGACCGCGCGCCGCTGCGTAGCGCGCTGATCTTCTTTGCGCTTTATGTTGCGGTTTCCGCCCTGTCAATACCCGGCGCAGCAGTTCTGACCCTGCTGGGCGGGGCGTTATTCACGCTGTGGGAAGGCACCGTGCTGGTTTCGTTTGCCTCCACGCTCGGGGCCACGCTGGCGATGCTCGCCAGCCGTTACCTGCTGCGCGACTGGGTGCAACGGCAGTTTGCCCGTCAGATGACAACGGTGAATGCCGGCATGGCTCGCGACGGCACGGGGTATCTTTTTGCCCTGCGCCTGATGCCGCTGTTCCCGTTTTTTCTGGTGAATTTGCTCATGGGGCTGACACGCATCACGGTGCGGCGCTACTGGTGGGTCAGCCAGGTCGCCATGCTGCCCGCGACGGTTGTCTTTCTGAACGCCGGGCGGGAGCTGGGAAAAGTGGCATCGCTTCGCGATATTTTGTCGCCGGGCATGGTATTCGCCTTTACACTACTGGGGTTATTACCGCTGGCCACGCGCCGGCTCTTATCCCGCTATCTCCCTTCTGCTAAAAAGTGAGGCATTATGCGCCGTGTGCGTTTTTGCACGTTTCTGACCGGTCTGCTGTTGGCAGCCCCCCTCTATGCCGCCGAAGGCTGGCAAACTGTTCAACAGCAGGCCAAAGGCCAGACCGTCTGGTTTAACGCCTGGGGCGGCGATCCGGCGGTCAACCGCTACCTTGAGTGGGTTAGCGGTGAGATGCAAACGCACTATGCCATTACGCTAAAAATCGTCCCGCTGGCGGATGCCGCCGATGCGGTCAAACGTATCCAGACCGAAGCCACTTCAGGGCGAAAGACCAACGGCTCGGTCGACCTGCTGTGGGTCAACGGCGAAAACTTCCGCACCCTGAAAGAGGCTAACCTGCTGCAAACCGGGTGGGCGCAGAGGTTGCCTAACTGGCGCTATGTCGATACCCGCAAACCCGTCACGGAAGATTTTGCCATTCCCACAGACGGCGCGGAGTCGCCGTGGGGCGGCGCGCAGCTGACCTTTATCGCCCGCCGGGTCAGCATGCCGACGCCGCCAGAAGATCCTCAGGCGCTGCTGGCGTACGCGCAGCAGCACCCGGGCAAAGTCAGCTATCCTCGCCCGCCCGATTTTACCGGCACGGCCTTTCTGGAGCAGCTGCTGCTGACGCTTGCGGCGCATCCCGAGGCGTTACAAAAAGCGCCTGACGCTACGTTTGCCCAGGTTACGGCGCCGCTCTGGGCCTACCTCGATAAGCTGCACCCACTGCTGTGGCGTGAAGGAAAAGATTTCCCTCCCTCTCCCGCCCGGATGGATGCCCTGCTTGCCAGCGGCAGTCTGAATCTGTCGCTGACCTTTAACCCGGCGCACGCGCAGCAAAAAGTGGCGAGCGGCGAGCTGCCTGCCGACAGCTACAGCTTTGGTTTTCGCGACGGGATGCTCGGCAACGTGCATTTTGTGGCTGTTCCGGCCAATGCCAGCGCGAGTGCGGGGGCGAAAGTGGTCGCCAATTTCCTGCTGTCGCCGCAGGCGCAGATCCGCAAGGCCGACCCGGCAGTCTGGGGAGACCCGAGCGTGCTGGATGCGAAAACGCTGCCCGAAGTTGAAGCGAAACAGCTGCAGGCCCATATGCCGCAGGGGCTGCCGAAGATGCTCGCGGAACCGCAGTCCGCCTGGGTGAACGCGCTGGAGCAGGAATGGCTGCGTCGTTACGGCACCCGTTAAGCTGGCTTGTCTGGCTGGCGATGGCGGTGATTTATCTGCCGATCCTGCCCGCTGGCGCCATGCTGTTCGCACCGGCCTTTTCCGTAACGAACTGGCAGCGGCTGCTGAACGATCCGCAACTGCCGCAGGCAGCCGTTGCCACGCTGGTCTCAACGCTTATCGCCACGCTGGGGGCCTTGTTTATCGCCCTTTCTCTCGTGGCCCTTTTCTGGCCCGGCAACCGCTGGCGGCGCCTCAGCACGCGCCTGCCGTGGCTGCTGGCGATCCCCCACGTAGCCTTCGCCACCAGCGCGCTACTGCTGTTTGCCGAGGGCGGTCTGTTGTATCAGGTTTGTACCGTCTGTTCGCCGCCGTTTGACCGCTACGGTGCCGGGCTGGGCCTGACGCTCGCGGTCAAAGAGAGCGCGTTTGTGCTGTGGGCGATTTACGCCGTGCTGCCGGAAAAAGGGCTCGCGCAGCAGAAGATCGTCCTGCAGACCTTCGGCTACGGGCGTTTTCAGACGCTCAGCTGGCTGATCCTTCCGGCGATCGCGCCCGTCCTCGGGGCGGTGATGCTGGCGGTGCTGGCGTGGTCGCTGTCGGTCGTGGACGTGGCGATCGTTCTCGGGCCCGGCAACCCGCCCACGCTGGCCGTGCTGGCCTGGCAGTGGCTGAGCCAGGGCGACGCGCAGCAGCAGGCAAAAGGGACGCTGCTGTGCCTGCTGCTCCTTTGCCTGCTGGCCGCGCTTGCCGCGCTGGGGTACGGCCTGTGGAAGGCCTGGCGTCGCGCGATTCCGGACCAGACAGGTACGCGCCGCAGGTCGCATATCGTGCTGCCTGAACGCGCATTCAGTGGGTTTCTGCCCGCCTGCGGCATCCTGTGCGCCGCCGTGCTGTTGATGCTGGCGCAACGGGACAACGTGGGTCCCGTGGGCATCAGCCTTTCCTTCGGTCTGCTTTCGAGCCTTATCGCCCTTATCGTCATTTTTCTCTGGCTGGAATTGGGGCCACAGCGAGGCGCGGCGTGGGTGTGGTTACCGCTCGCCCTTCCGGCCCTGCCTCTCGTCACCGGGCAATACGCGGTTGCTTTGCATCTGGGGCTCGATGGACGCTTTGCCGCCGTCCTCTGGGGCCATCTGCTGTGGGTGCTACCGTGGATGCTGCTGGTGCTGCAACCGGCCTGGCGGCGGATCGATCCCCGGCTTATCCTTACCGCCAGAACGCTCGGCTGGCGGCAGGAAAAAATATTCTTACTGCTGAAATGCCCCATGCTGCTGCGCCCTGCGCTGCTGGCCTTTGCCACCGGCTTTTCCGTCAGCATGGCGCAATATATGCCGACGCTCTGGCTGGGCGCGGGGCGTTTCGCCACGCTGACCACTGAGACCGTCGCGCTCAGCAGCGGGGGCAGCATCCCGGTTCTCGCGAACCGTGCCCTGGGATTATTGCTCGTCACGGGCGTCGTATTCGGCCTTGCCGCGCTGTTATCCCGGCTCGCGGGCCGCTACCGTCAAGGATTACGTTAATGCTGAAGGTAAGCAATCTCACCATCGAACCGCTTTTCCGCGGGGTCAATTTTTGCGTACCCCGCGGGGAGATTGTCACCCTGATGGGGCCGTCCGGCAGCGGCAAATCGACCCTTTTTGCCTGGATGGCCGGCGCGCTGTCAGACGAGTTTCAGGCGCGGGGCGAACTGTGGCTCGACGAACGCCGCTGCGACGGTTTGCCCGTCGAATCCCGCGGTCTGGGCATTCTTTTTCAGGACGCGCTGCTGTTTGACCCGTTCAGCGTCGGGCAAAATTTGATGCTGGCGCTGCCCGAGCGGATCGTCGGACGCGCGCGTCGGGAATCGGTCGAGCAGGCGCTGGCTTCCGCCGGGCTGAGCGGTCATTACGCCAGCGATCCGGCCACGCTTTCCGGCGGCGAGCGTGCCCGGGTTAGCCTGCTGCGCGCCCTGCTCGCAGAGCCGCAGGCGCTGCTGCTGGACGAACCGTTCAGCCGCCTTGATAAAGCGTTACGCACGACGTTCCGGGCATGGGTGTTTGACACCGTCCGCGCGCGCAATATTCCGGTGGTGCTGGTCACCCATGACAAGGACGATATTCCGCCCGGCGGCGAGGTGATGGAGATTTCTCGCTGGCAATAATGTGCTAACGCAATGTTTTCCGTTTCGGGAGAGACGACAATGCCCCCCTCTTTTACTGACGTCAGGTTATTCGATGAAACGTGTTTCTCAACTGACCGCGCTGGCCCTGATCTGCGGCCTCGCCTCTTTTTCCTCTCTGGCAGCTGATATGGCCAATACGATGACGCTGTCTCAGCTTCAGGCACAGCACGGCGCGGCAATCGACACCCGCCCCAGCGCCTTCTATAACGGCTGGCCGCAGACCCTCAGCGGCCCATCCGGGCATGAACCCGCAGCGCTCAACCTGGCTGCCGCCTGGCTTGATGCAATGAGCGACGAGCAGATTGCGCTTTGGGCCAGGCAGCATCAGCTGACGCCGGGGACGGCCATCGCGCTATACGGCGACAGTGGCGCCAGCCTGGCGGTGAAAGCCCGCCTGGAGAAAGTCGGATACCGCCACGTTTCGCTTCTCAGCGATGCCCTGCAGGTGCCCGACCGCCTTCAGCGTCTGGCGCACTTTGAACAGCTCGTCTACCCGCAGTGGATCCACCAGCTCCAGCAGGGTAAACCGGTGACCGCCGCGCCGGCGGGCGAATGGAAAGTAATTGAAGCTGCCTGGGGCGCGCCGAAGTTTTACCTGCTGAACCACATTCCCGGCGCGGGCTACATCGACACTAACGAGGTGGAAAGCGAGCCGCTGTGGAATAAAGTCTCCGACGACAGGCTGAAAGCGATGCTGGCAAAGCACGGGATCCGTCACGATACCACCGTCATTCTGTATGGCCGTGACGTTTACGCCGCCGCGCGCGTGGCACAGATTATGCTGTACGCGGGCGTGAAGGATGTGCGCATTCTCGATGGCGGCTGGAAGGCGTGGTCAGATGCCGGTCTGCCAGTTGAGCGCGGCATGCCCGCTAAAGTAGCTCCGGCCGCTGATTTTGGCGCGCCGATCCCCGGCCAGCCGCAGCTGATGGTGGATATGGAACAGGCGCGCGGCATGCTGCACCGTCAGGATGCCTCCCTGGTCAGCATTCGTTCGTGGCCGGAGTTTATCGGCGAAACCAGCGGCTACAGCTACATCAAGCCAAAAGGTGAAATTGCCGGCGCCCGCTGGGGCCATGCGGGCAGCGATGCCACCCATATGGAAGACTTCCATAACCCGGATGGCACCATGCGCAGCGCGGACGATATCGCCGCCCAGTGGAAAAGCTGGAATATCCTGCCGGAACAGCAGGTCGCGTTTTACTGCGGCACCGGCTGGCGAGCGTCAGAAACCTTTATGTACGCCCGGGCGATGGGCTGGAAGCACGTCGCCGTCTATGACGGCGGCTGGTATGAATGGAGCAGCCACCCGCAGAACCCGGTCACTACCGGCGAGCGCGGGCCGGAGAGCACTCTCTAAGGGGTGAGTGACTTCAGCGTCACGTAGCCGCTCCAGATGCGCGTTGTGGTGGTCAGCCAGCACAGCGCGCCGAATATCCACGCGAACAGCGTAAAGTGCGCCGGAAACAGGCAGCACAGCACGAACAGCGCGATGGTTTCCGTCCCTTCCGTTAACCCGCCGATATAGTAAAACGACTTGTGCGCATAGCCGGGGTTGTCGATATTATGCTTCGCGGCCAGCGCGGCAAAGGCCAGAAAACTGCTGCCGGTACCGATAAACGCAAACAGCAGCCAGGCGGCGGCCAGCGTATTCTCTGCGGGTGCAGCCAGCGCAAAGCCAAACGGCACCAGCGCGTAGAACAGAAAATCGAGGGCGATATCCAGAAACCCTCCCGCATCCGTCAGCCCTCTCCGACGCGCCAGCGCGCCGTCCAGACCATCCAGCAGGCGGTTCAGAACGATGGCAACCAGCGCCGCCAGATACCAGCCGAGGGCCAGAAACGGCAGCGCCAGCAGGCCGATGGCAAACCCGGCAAGCGTTAGCCCGTCGGGCGTAATTCCCGGCTTATCCAGCATGGAAACCAGACGGTTCAGAGCGGGCTTTACCCGCGGGTGCAGGTGACGGTCAAGCATCTGGCTTCCCTTTAAACGTGGCGCACAGCCCCTGAGCCGGAATATCCAGCGCGGCATTAAACCGGGCCGAGAGATTCTGAAAGGCAATGAGTGCCGTCATTTCAGTGATGGCATCATCCGTAAAGTGGCGTTTCATCGCCGTTTTGACGGCCTCATCCACCCGGGGTGGCGTGGCGGTCACCGCCTCCGCATATGCCAGTGCCGCGCGCTCCTGTTCACTGAACAAGTCAGAATCAGTCCAGCCGCTCACGGCCTGGACTTTATCCAGCGCGCCGCAGCGCTCGGCCAGGCGCAGGCTGTTGGCATCAATGCAGAACGCACAGTGGCACAGCTGCGATACGCGCGTCATGAGCAGCGAGCGCAGCACTGGCGTCAGGCGCGCTTTTCTGCGCTCCAGAAAGGCCACGAACAAGGCGACCAGCCAGAACAGACGCGGCATGCGTCCCCACCAGCGCGTGGGGTTCAGCACGGCGCCGAAGTGTTTTCGCTGCGCGGCGGCAATGGGTTTTACGCTCGCCGGAAGGGTTGGGATGGGCTCTACCCAGGTGGACGTCTCTTTCACCTGATTCTCCTGATGGCTGGACTCTTTGAAAGGGCACGATAATATGGCGTTTTTCGCTATCAAGTATTGACGACCATGCTAAAAACAGTCGATGTCGTTGCGGCCATCATCGAAAAAGACGACAAAATTTTACTGGCGCAGCGCCCTGCTCACGCCGACCAGCCGGGTATGTGGGAGTTCGCTGGCGGCAAAGTGGAGGCCGGAGAAACCCATCCCGAGGCGCTTATCCGCGAGCTGCGTGAAGAGCTGGGTATTGAGGCGCAGCCTGAGCAGTACGTGGCAAGCCATCAGCGCGAGGTATCACAGCGGTTAATCAACCTGCATGCCTGGCACGTGCCTACCTTCAGCGGAGAGTTAACGGCGCACTACCACAGCGCGCTGGTGTGGTGTACGCCGGAAGAGGCGCTTTGCTACAGCCTGGCCCCTGCGGATATCCCGCTGCTGGAGGCGTTTATTCTTTTACGCGCCGCCAGACCAGCGGATTCGTGCTGATGGTACGTTCATCGCGCTGGCACTGGAGCAGCACGCCATCGGCCTTCACGACGGCCCCTTCAGAATAGTTTTGATCCTGGTAGATGCAGCACTGGTTACACGGCTGCGCGCGCTGGCCGCTGGAGCTAAACACCTCCGGCGGCACATTCACTTCTACATCCGGACGAATGCGGTCAGCCTGCGCGCCTGCGGTCAACATCAATGATAACGCGGCCATCACGTAACGGTTCATAGAGTTCTCTTCCTGTTGTCTCCTGTTAATGACTATAACGGTAAATCGGGCAGAATCTTTAATTTAGCGCGTCATCGCTTTTTGTTATGACGCGGCCCGGGTCATTAATTTCCCTTTCGGCATACATTTCCGCTTGCTTCACAAAGCGGTACGGGTGGTATAGTCAAAAAAACAACACAAATCGCATAAGCAACAGACATAAATTACTATAAGAGGTTCTTATATCTATGGATCAGACACGCTCTCTGGAAAGTTTCCTTGCCCATGTTCAGCAGCGCGACCCGCACCAAAGCGAATTTGCTCAGGCTGTTCGTGAAGTAATGACCACCCTCTGGCCGTTCCTTGAAGAAAACCCGCGCTATCGTCAACTGTCGCTGCTGGAACGTCTGGTTGAGCCAGAACGCGTGATCCAGTTCCGCGTGACCTGGGTGGATGACCGCAACCAGGTGCAGGTCAACCGCGCCTGGCGCGTGCAGTTTAACTCCGCCATCGGTCCGTTTAAGGGCGGTATGCGCTTCCACCCTTCCGTGAACCTGTCGATTCTGAAATTCCTCGGCTTTGAGCAGACGTTTAAAAACGCGCTCACCACCCTGCCAATGGGCGGCGGTAAAGGCGGGAGTGATTTCGATCCCAAAGGCAAAAGCGAAGGCGAAGTGATGCGTTTCTGTCAGGCGCTGATGACCGAGCTCTACCGCCACCTCGGCCCGGACACCGACGTACCGGCGGGGGATATCGGCGTGGGGGCCCGCGAAGTGGGCTTTATGGCCGGGATGATGAAAAAACTCTCCAATAACAGCGCCTGCGTCTTTACCGGCAAAGGACTATCGTTTGGCGGCAGTCTGATCCGCCCGGAGGCGACCGGCTACGGCCTGGTTTACTTCACCGAGGCAATGCTCAAGCGTCACGGCTTAGGTTTTGAAGGGATGCGCGTGGCGGTTTCCGGCTCCGGTAACGTGGCGCAGTACGCTATCGAAAAAGCGATGCAGTTTGGCGCCCGCGTGGTGACGGCCTCCGACTCTAAGGGCACGGTAGTGGATGAAGCGGGCTTTACGGCTGAGAAGCTGGCGCGCCTGTGCGAAATCAAAGCCAGCCGCGATGGCAGACTTGCCGATTATGCCGCGGAGTTTGGCCTGACGTATCTGGAAGGTAAACAGCCGTGGGGCGTGCCGGTGGATATCGCCCTGCCGTGCGCCACGCAAAACGAGCTGGACGCGGACGCCGCGCGCACGCTGATTACCAACGGCGTGAAGGCGGTGGCCGAAGGGGCGAATATGCCGACCACTATCGAGGCGACGGATCTGTTCCTGGAGGCGGGCGTGCTGTTTGCGCCGGGCAAGGCCGCTAACGCGGGCGGCGTGGCGACCTCCGGTCTGGAGATGGCGCAAAACGCCGCGCGTCTCGGCTGGAAGGCGGAGAAAGTGGATGCACGCCTGCACCACATCATGCTGGATATTCACCACGCCTGCGTGGAGTACGGCGGTGAAGCGTCGCAGACCAACTACGTGCGCGGCGCGAATATCGCCGGGTTCGTGAAGGTAGCGGATGCGATGATTGGGCAGGGTGTGATTTAAGGTTTATATCGTACGGCCGGGTGCCCTCACCCCGGCCCTCTCCCACAGGGAGAGGGAGAAAACCGGGCGTATCAGGCCGCGCTCTTTTTCTTCTTGAACGGTTTCTTCGCACCGCCACCGGGTGCAACCATCCCTCTGAACGTTTTCACCGGCGTGCTGCGAGCCTGATCGATCAGCTGGTAAAGCGTCCCGACCAGCGGCTGCATAAAGTCCTGGTAACGACACTGCTTCTCGCTGATCTGCGTCAGCACCGATTCCCAGTGTGCGGTCATGTCCGGCCGGGCGGCCAGCTCCGGCAGAGAGTGAATTAGCGCCCGGCCCGGTTCCGTTGAGTGAATATAGCGTCCCTTTTTCTCCAGGAAACCACGCTTAAAGAGCAGCTCGATGATCCCCGCGCGGGTCGCTTCCGTACCCAGACCGTCGGTGGCGCGCAGGATCTTCTTCAGATCTTTATCCTGCACAAAGCGGGCGATCCCGGTCATGGCGGAAAGCAGCGTCGCATCGGTGAAGTGGCGCGGCGGCTGGGTCTGTCGTTCAACCACTTCGCCTTTTTCACACAGCAGTTCGTCATCTTTCGCCACCACCGGCAGCGGCGTGCCATCGTTCTCCTCGTCGCGCTCTTTGTTGCCGAGCAGCGTGCGCCAGCCAGCTTCCGCAAGGAAACGCGCCTTGGCGATAAACTTGCCTTTGGCAATCTCAAGCTCAATCACGCATTTACGGAATACCGCGTCCGGGCAGAACTGCATCAGGTACTGACGGGCGATCAGGTTATACACCTTCGCTTCGTTATCGGTCAGGTTGACGCTGCTGGCACGCGCCGTCGGGATAATCGCGTGGTGGGCATCCACCTTTTTGTCATCCCAGCAGCGGTTATGGGTATCCGGGTTAACGACGGGCTGCGGGAGCAGATCCGGCGCGTGGACGCCGATGGCGTTCATCACCGAGTGGCGTCCGGCAAAGTGCTCTTCCGGCAGATAGCGGCTGTCCGAACGCGGATAGGTGATCAGCTTGTGGGTTTCGTAAAGCTTCTGACAGATGTCCAGCACGTTCTGCGCGCTGAGACCAAAGCGCTTCGCGGCCTCAATCTGTAGAGCAGAAAGGGAGAACGGCAGCGGCGCGGGTTCTGATTCCCGTTTATCGTTATAGCTGGTGACGATAGCGGGCTGGCCGGTAATACGGTTGACCACGTGCTCCGCCAGCGGACGGTGCAGCAGCCGCCCCTCTTCGTCCTGATACGACTCGCAGGCATCGCTCGGCTGCCAGACGGCGGTAAAGCGTTCGTCTTTTGGCGTGACGATGTGGGCTTTCACTTCAAAGAAATCTTTGGCGACGAAGTTCTCAATCTCTTCATCGCGACGCACCACCAGCCCCAGCACCGGCGTCTGCACGCGGCCCACGGAGAGCACGCCCTGATAGCCCGCGTTGCGACCGAGGATAGTGTAGGCGCGGGTCATGTTGATCCCGTACAGCCAGTCGGCGCGTGCACGCGCCAGCGCGGAGACGCACAGCGGGATAAATTCGCTGTTGGCACGCAGACGCGAAATGGCACGCTCAACCGCCTGCGGGTTGAGGTCGTTGATCAGGCAGCGCTGCACCTGCTGGCGCTTTTCCGGCGCCAGCTCAAGATAGTCCAGCACTTCGTCCACCAGCAGCTGCCCCTCTCTGTCCGGGTCACCCGCGTGGACCACTTCCGTCGCTTCGTGCAGAAAACGTTTAATAACGTTGAGCTGTTTGGTAACGGACGGGCGAGGCTGAAGGCGCCACTTTTCCGGCACAATCGGCAGATCGTTGAGGTTCCAGCGGGCGTAGCGGCTGTCGTAGACGTCCGGTTGCGCCTGCTCAAGCAGGTGGCCGATACACCAGGTCACCACCTGTCCGTTACCGCATTCGATAAAGCCGTCGCCTTTGCGATGCGGCTTAGGCAGCACGTCGGCGATGGCTCGGGCCAGGCTCGGCTTTTCGGCAATAAACAACCGCATCGAATTAACGGATCTCAATCATCGGTCGGCCACCGCGCGCGGTCACCAGCTCGCCGATCGCCGTCAGGGTGATGCCAAACTCGGCCGCGGTTGCCTGTACCTCGGCTTCGGATTCCGGCGTGACCGCCAGCAGCAGACCGCCGGAAGTTTGCGGATCGCACAGCAGGTTGCGCCACTCCTCAGGCATTTCGCCCATCAGGTGACCGTAGCTGGCGAAATTGCGCTGGGTACCGCCCGGGACCGCGCCCTGGGCAATGTACTCCTCCACGCCCGGCAGCTTCGGCACGTCCTGATACCAGACCTGCGCCTGCACGCCTGCGCCCTGACAGACCTCAGAGAGGTGCCCCAGCAGGCCAAAACCGGTGACGTCGGTCATCGCCTTCACGCCGTCGATATTGGCGAACGCCGCACCGGCGAGGTTCATCTGGCACATCACTTCCGTTGCCAGGCCTTTGTGCTCTGGTTTCAGCAGGGATTTTTTCTCGGCGGTGGTAAGCACGCCAATGCCCAGCGGCTTGGTGAGGAAGAGCCTGCAGCCCGCCTGCGCGGTACTGTTGCGCTTCACGCGCTCGGTCGGCACCACGCCCGTCACGGCCAGGCCGAAGATCGGCTCCGGCGCATCAATCGAGTGGCCGCCAGCCAGGGCAATTCCCGCCTGCTGACAGGCGAAACGCCCACCATCAATCACCTCGCGGGCGATTTCCGGTGGAATGGTGTTGATCGGCCAGCCCAGAATGGCGATCGCCATGATCGGCTTACCGCCCATGGCGAAGATATCGCTGATGGCGTTGGTGGCCGCAATGCGCCCGAAGTCGAACGGGTTGTCGACAATCGGCATAAAGAAGTCAGTGGTGCTGATAATGCTGGTACCGTTACCTAAGTCATAAACCGCCGCATCGTCACGCGTTTCATTGCCGACAAGCAGGTTCGGGTCGACAAACTTCGCCTGTTCGCTGTGCAGAATGGTCTCCAGCACTTTAGGGGAAATTTTACAACCGCAACCGGCTCCGTGGCTGTACTGCGTTAAACGAATGGTTTGCTCGCTCATGGACGTCTCCTGTCATCTCAATCGCGCTATGGTAGCGCTCATTCCATAAAGAGGTAAGTATGACTGTCTGAATTCTGCGGCAGATGCTCAGAATCCAGACAGTTTAGCGCGCGTTATCAGAAACGGCTGACGAAAGGCGTGGTGTCCGGCACGCTAATGGTGCTGGAGGCTTTAAGCTGTGGGGTACCGAGGTAGAGGAAGCCGACAATTTTGTCGTGCTCACCGCAGGAGAATCCTGCCCGCACGGCAGCGCTCTCGGTCAGCGGACCGGTGCGCCAGATACCGTTAAACCCCTGCGCAACGGCGGCCATTTGCATCGCCATCACCGCACAGCCAGCAGACATTTCCTGCTCCCAGACCGGCACCTTATGGTCGGCCTGGCATTTGGCCACGACGGTAACGATCATCGGGGCGCGGAACGGCGCGTTGCGAGCTTTATCAATCCCCTTCTCATCCTGCCCAGCGGCAATCGCCCCCTGCTCCAGCAACTGACTGAAACGTTCGCGGCCTTCACCCTCAATCACAAAGAAGTGCCATGGCTGCAGCGTGCCGTGATCCGGGGCACGCATGCCGGCACGCAGAATGTTTTCCAGCTGCTCGCCCACAGGGGCAGGTTCGGCCAGACGTGACGCGCTACGACGGTTAACAAGCAGTTCGAGTGCATCCATTGGTTAACTCCTTTCTTGAAATTTACTCACAAAATTAACACGACGGCAGATTTTGTTACAGCCTGGCAGGCGATTCCTGCTGACAAGTGGCGGTTGGGTCATTACGATAACCCAACATTACCGTCCAGTGGCGACGGAAACAGTCATTTTCTGGTTAGGGAGAATACATGCGAACCCTTTGGCGAATCTTTGCCGGTTTCTTTAAATGGACGTGGCGACTGCTCAACTTCGTCCGCAACCTGGTGATGAATATCTTCTTCATCCTGCTGGTTCTGGTTTGCGCGGGCATCTGGATGCATATCAGCAACGCGAATCAGGCTCAGCATTCGACTCGCGGGGCCCTGTTACTCGATATCACCGGCGTGATCGTTGATAAACCGTCCACCAGCAACCGTCTGGGGGTTATCAGCCGACAGCTGTTTGGCGCGACGTCAGACCGCCTGCAGGAGAACTCCCTGTTCGATATCGTCGATACCATCCGACAGGCCAAAGACGACCGTAACATCACCGGGATCGTGCTGGATCTGAAAGATTTTGCCGGCGGCGACCAGCCTTCCATGCAGTACATCGGGAAAGCGCTGCGCGAATTCCGCGACAGCGGCAAGCCGGTGATTGCCGTGGGCGACAGCTACAGCCAGGGGCAATATTATCTGGCGAGCTTCGCCAATAAGATCTGGCTTTCTCCGCAGGGGACGGTCGATCTGCACGGCTTTGCCACCAACGGCCTGTACTACAAATCGCTGCTCGACAAGCTGAAGGTCACCACCCACGTCTTCCGCGTCGGCACCTATAAATCTGCCGTGGAGCCGTTTATCCGCGACGATATGTCTCCTGCCGCCCGTGAAGCAGACAGCCGCTGGATTGGCGAGCTGTGGCAGAACTATCTCGGCACCGTTGCCGCTAACCGTCAAATTACCGCTGAGCAGGTGTTCCCTGGCGCTCGCGGCGTGCTGGACGGGCTGCGTAAGGTCGACGGCGATACTGCGAAATACGCGCTCGACAATAAGCTGGTTGACGCGCTGGGCACCAGTGCGGATATCGAAAAGGCCCTGACCAAACAGTTTGGCTGGAGCAAAGAGGACAAAAACTACAGCGCCATCAGCATGTATGACTATGCTGCGAAAAAGCCGGACGATAGCGGTGACAGCGTAGCCGTGGTCTTTGCTAACGGCGCCATTATGGACGGTCAGGAAACGCCGGGCAACGTCGGCGGTGACACCACCGCGTCGCAAATCCGCGACGCACGCCTTGACCCGAAAGTGAAAGCGATTGTTCTGCGCGTCAACAGCCCTGGCGGCAGCGTCAGCGCCTCCGAGGTGATCCGCGCTGAACTGGCCGCGGCGCGTGCCGCCGGCAAGCCTGTCGTCGTATCCATGGGTGGTATGGCCGCGTCTGGCGGATACTGGATCTCCACGCCTGCCAACTACATTGTGGCGAACCCAAGCACGCTGACCGGCTCGATCGGCATCTTCGGGGTGATTAATACCGTGGAAAACAGTCTGGATTATCTGGGCGTGCATACCGATGGCGTTTCCACGTCGCCGCTGGCGGATGTGTCGATGACCAAATCCCTGCCGCCGGAAGTTTCAGAGATGATGCAGCTGAGCATTGAGAACGGCTATAAGCGCTTTATCACGCTGGTTGCCGACTCGCGTAAGAAGACGCCTGAGCAGATCGACCAGATTGCTCAGGGCCACGTCTGGACCGGGCAGGATGCGAAGAGTAACGGTCTGGTCGACAGCCTGGGCGACTTCGACGACGCGGTGAAGAAAGCCGCCGAACTGGCGAAGCTCAAGCAGTGGCATATTGAGTATTACCAGGACGAGCCGTCGTTCTTCGATATGGTGATGGACAGCATGTCCGTTTCCGTTCGCGCCATGCTGCCGGAGGCGCTGCAGGCGTACCTGCCTGCCCCGGTGGCCACGGCTGCGAAAGCAATGAAGGTGGAAAGCGATAAGCTCGCGGCCTTCAACGATCCACAAAGCCGTTACGCGTTTTGCCTGACCTGCGCGAACGTCCGTTAAAAACCGTCCCCTCTTCCCGTGAAGAGGGGATTTTTTCTTTTGAAGAACAAGAACTCACTACCATGCAGAAGAAATCGATTTATGTCGCCTACACTGGCGGTACCATCGGGATGCAGCGCTCTGAAAACGGCTATATTCCGGTCTCCGGCCACCTGCAGCGTCAGCTTGCGCTGATGCCTGAATTCCACCGTCCGGAAATGCCTGACTTTACCATCCATGAATACGAGCCGCTGATGGACTCCTCCGACATGACGCCGGAAGACTGGCAGCACATTGCGGATGACATTAAAGCCCATTACGACCAGTACGACGGCTTCGTGATCCTGCACGGCACCGACACCATGGCGTTCACCGCTTCGGCACTCTCCTTCATGCTGGAGAACCTGAGCAAGCCGGTGATCGTCACCGGGTCGCAAATTCCGCTGGCCGAGCTGCGCTCTGACGGGCAGATCAACCTGCTGAACTCCCTGTACGTGGCGGCCAATTACCCGATCAACGAAGTGTCGCTGTTCTTCAACAACCGTCTGTATCGCGGCAACCGCACCACCAAAGCCCATGCCGACGGTTTTGACGCCTTCGCCTCCCCTAACCTGCAGCCGCTGCTGGAAGCCGGGATTCATATCCGTCGTCTGGGAACGCCTCCGGCACCAAACACCGCTGGCGAGCTGATCGTGCATCCGATTACCCCGCAGCCGATTGGCGTGGTCACCATCTATCCGGGGATCTCCGCAGACGTGGTGCGCAACTTCCTGCGCCAGCCGGTGAAAGCGCTGATCCTGCGCTCCTATGGCGTGGGCAATGCTCCGCAGAACGGCGAGTTCCTGAAAGAGCTTCAGGAAGCCAGCGAGCGCGGAATTGTGGTCGTGAACCTGACCCAGTGCATGTCCGGCAAAGTGAATATGGGGGGCTATGCCACCGGCAACGCGCTGGCGCACGCGGGGGTGATCAGCGGCTTCGATATGACCGTTGAGGCGACGCTGACTAAACTTCACTATTTACTGAGTCAGGATCTGGACATTCAGTCCATTCGCCGCGCCATGATGCAAAACCTGCGCGGCGAACTGACCCCGGACGAATAAGGAGGTCTCATGAAGCAACGCGCCCTGCTACTGGTCGATTTGCAAAATGATTTCTGCGCGGGCGGTGCGCTTGCCGTCGCCGAAGGTGACAGCACCGTTGACGTGGCCAACGCGCTGATTGACTGGTGCAAAGCACGCAGTGAAGCGGTTGTCGCCAGCCAGGACTGGCACCCGGCGAATCACGGCAGCTTTGCCAGCCAGCACAACGTCGAGCCGTTCACCCAGGGTGAACTCGACGGGCTGGCGCAAACTTTCTGGCCGGATCACTGCGTACAGCAGACGGAAGGCGCGGAGCTGCATCCGCTCCTGAATCAGAAAGCCATCGACGCGGTGTTCCATAAAGGCGAAAACGCGGCTATCGACAGCTATAGCGCGTTTTTCGATAACGGGCATCGTCAGAAGACGGCGCTGGACGCGTGGTTACGTCACCATGAAATCACGGAGCTGATCGTACTGGGTCTGGCGACGGATTACTGCGTGAAGTTTACCGTGCTGGACGCGCTCCAGTTAGGCTATACCGTCAGCGTCATCACCGATGGCTGTCGTGGGGTGAACATTCACCCACAGGACAGCGCTCAGGCGTTTATGGATATGGCCGCTGAAGGTGCTACGCTGTATACGCTGGCAGACTGGCTGGAAACGCAGGCGTAGTCTTTTAAGCCGGGTAAGGCGCAGCCGCCACCCGGCATTTCTTCCCCAATCCCCATAAAGTGAACTCCCTCGCATCACAAGCGAAACGGCAATGCTATTCTCATCAGGCTGTTTTTTCGCCACGCCTTTTCTGTGGCGTGGTTATTTTTATTACGTCAAAGAGGAACTTGTATGAAACGTTTGCCCCTGCTGGCAGCATTACCCTTGCTTTGCGCGTCACTTGCTTCCGCCGCGCCGCTGATGTCCGTGGGCTACTTTAACGGGGGTGGCGATGTCACCGCCGGACCGGGTGGCGATATTAATAAGCTGGACGTTCGCCAGATCACCCATCTGAACTACTCGTTTGGACTTGTTTATAACGACGAGAAAGACGAGACCAACGCCGCGCTGAAAGATCCGACGAAACTGCATCAAATCTGGCTGTCGCCAAAAGTGGCGTCCGATCTGGCCCTCATCCCGGCCCTGCGTAAACAAAACCCGAACCTGAAAGTCCTGCTCTCCGTTGGCGGCTGGGGCGCGCGTGGTTTCTCTGGCGCGGCGGCAACCAAAGAGAGTCGCGCAGTGTTTATCCGCTCCGCGCAGGAAATTGTCGACAAATACGGCCTGGACGGGATCGATCTCGACTGGGAGTATCCGGTTAACGGCGCGTGGGGGCTGGTTGCAAGCCAGCCAGCCGATCGGGATAACTTCACCGCCTTGTTGAAAGAGATGCGCGCGGCGTTTGGGCAGAAAAAGCTGGTGACCATTGCGGTGGGCGCGAATGCGGAAAGTCCGAAAAGCTGGGTAGATGTCAAAGCCATCGCGCCCCTGCTCGACTATATCAACCTGATGACCTACGACATGGCGTACGGCACCCAGTATTTCAACGCGAACCTGTATGACTCCAGCGCCTGGCCAACGGTGGCTGCCGCGGATAAATACAGCGTCGATTTTGTGGTGAGCAACTATCTGGCCGCCGGACTTAAGCCGAAGCAGATGAACCTCGGGATCGGTTTTTACGGTCGCGTACCGAAACGTGCGGTTGAACCGGGCATTGACTGGAGCAAGCCGGACGCGCAAAAAAATCCGGTCACCCAGCCCTACTTCGGGCCGCAGGAGATCGGCCTGTTTAAGTCGCTCGGTTATGACCTGACCAAAGATACCTACGTGAAGTACAACGATATCGTGAAGAAGCTGCTGAACGATCCGCAGAAGCGTTTTACCGAGCACTGGGACGACCAGGCGAAGGTGCCGTGGCTATCGGTAAAGGGTTCCGATGGCAACGCGCTGTTTGCGATTTCGTATGAGAACCCGCGTTCCGTCGCGATCAAGGCAGACTACATCAAAGAGAAAGGCCTCGCCGGGGCGATGTTCTGGGAGTACGGGGCTGATGATAACAATCAGTTAGCGAAACAGCTGGCGGAATCACTCGGGATTAAGCACTAAGGTATATGTGCCGGGTGGCGCTAGCGCTTACCCGGCCCACACGGAGAGCGTTATTTGAAGGTCGCAATCGGCTTCGGCGTGATGCCAAAATCTTCCTTAAGCTCGCGCTTGCTCTTCATCACCATCTGACCGTTGGTATCGATAGTCATGTGCTGTGCATCGGTGTTGTTGCGCGCCTGCCACAGCATCACCAACTGCAAACTGTTCTCTTTTTGCTCAGGCGTCAGGGCCACTCCGTCGGGCCATTTACCCAGCTCAACGGCGGTCACCAGACGCTGATAAACTTCCGGGGTCATCCCGTTAATCATGTCCTCAATATTCACGATCTCTCCCTTTCAAAGGAATAATTTGCTGAATCGTTTTTTCAACCCTTAATCTGGTCGCCGTTTTCATCGTCGCTGAAGCTCAGAGAAGCTGAGTTTACGCAGAAACGCTCGCCCGTTGGCTGAGGGCCATCCGGGAAAACATGCCCCAGGTGCGCGTCGCAGTTGCCGCAGCGAATTTCCGTGCGCACCATACCGTGCGACGAGTCGGTCAGATAGCGGATTGCGTCATCGCTCACCGGCTCGTAAAAGCTCGGCCAGCCGCAGCCGGAGTCGTATTTCGTTTGTGAATTGAACAGCGGGGCATCGCAGACCAGACAGTGGTAGACGCCGTCTCGCTTGTTATGCAGCAAACGCCCGGTAAATGGCGGCTCCGTTCCGTGATTCTGCGTCACGTAAAACTGCATTTCTGTGAGGTTTTTTTTCAAATCGTCAGGGTTACGTTGGTTCGACATATGCTTACATCTCGCTGTAGAAACAGACATCTTTTAACCCCGATTCTAACAAAACATTAACACCCTTGCGTGCACTTTTGTTCTAAACTTATGTGTCGCGAAAAGGCGGTCAGGCAATTGTGATCATGTTCACATTTTTATCCTGCGAGGCCTTTAAAATTCCGGGCGCAGCCCCCATGTGGTTGCAAGCTCAAAGGGAAAGTGAGGCGAGTCAGTCGCACAAACGTTAGTCACAGGATTGATTTGTCGCAATGATTGACACGATTCCGCTTGACGCTGCGTAAGGTTTTTGTAATTTTACAGGCAACCTTTTATTCACTAACAAATAGCTGGTGGAATATATGACTATCAAAGTAGGTATCAACGGTTTTGGCCGTATCGGCCGTATTGTTTTCCGTGCTGCTCAGAAACGTTCTGACATCGAAATCGTTGGTATCAACGATCTCCTGGACGCTGAATACATGGCGTACATGCTGAAGTACGACTCAACTCACGGTCGTTTCGACGGCACCGTTGAAGTGAAAGACGGCCACCTGGTTGTTAACGGTAAAACCATCCGCGTTACTGCTGAGAAAGACCCAGCTAACCTGAAATGGAACGAAATCGGTGTTGACGTTGTTGCTGAAGCAACCGGTATCTTCCTGACCGACGAAACTGCACGTAAACACATCACTGCGGGTGCGAAGAAAGTTGTTCTGACCGGTCCTTCCAAAGACAACACCCCAATGTTCGTTCGTGGTGCAAACTTCGAAACTTACGCTGGCCAGGACATCGTTTCTAACGCATCCTGCACCACCAACTGCCTGGCACCGCTGGCTAAAGTTATCAACGACAACTTCGGCATCATCGAAGGTCTGATGACTACCGTTCACGCTACCACCGCTACTCAGAAAACCGTTGATGGCCCGTCTCACAAAGACTGGCGCGGCGGCCGTGGCGCGGCTCAGAACATCATCCCATCCTCTACCGGTGCTGCTAAAGCTGTAGGTAAAGTACTGCCAGAACTGAATGGCAAACTGACTGGTATGGCGTTCCGCGTTCCAACTCCTAACGTATCCGTTGTTGACCTGACTGTTCGTCTGGAAAAAGCTGCTTCTTATGAAGAAATTAAGAAAGCAATCAAAGCTGCTTCCGAAGGCGCAATGAAAGGCGTTCTGGGTTACACCGAAGACGACGTTGTATCTACCGATTTCAACGGCGAAGTGTGCACTTCCGTGTTCGATGCTAAAGCAGGTATCGCACTGAACGACAACTTCGTGAAACTGGTTTCCTGGTACGACAACGAAACTGGTTACTCTAACAAAGTACTGGACCTGATCGCTCACATCTCCAAATAAGTTGAGATGAGTGCTTGATCCAAAAAGGCGACTTCGGTCGCCTTTTTTATTGTTTTTTAGACAGAGGATTGCTTAATGATTAATAAAATTTTTGCACTTCCGGTAGTCGAACAACTTACCCCTGTGCTCTCCCGCCGTCAGATTGACGGTGCCGACTTTATCGTCGTTGACCATCCCCGCGTTAAAGCGTCCGTGGCGCTGAACGGCGCTCACCTGCTCTCCTGGAAACCGGAAGGCGAAGCCGAAGGTTTGTGGCTGAGCGATGCGACCTCCTTCAAAAAAGGGGCGGCTATTCGCGGTGGCGTACCGATCTGCTGGCCGTGGTTTGGCCCGTCTGCACAGCCGGGTTTGCCTTCTCACGGTTTTGCCCGCAACCAGCAGTGGACGCTGAAAGCGCATAACGAAGACGATAACGGCGCCGTGCTGACCTTTGAGCTGCAGGCAAATGACGAGACCCGCGCCCTGTGGCCGCACGAGTTCACCCTGTATGCCCGCTTCAAGCTGTGTAAAACCTGCGAAATTGAGCTGGAAGCCCACGGCGAGTTCGACACCACCTCGGCCCTGCATACCTACTTCAACGTGGGTGATATCAGCGCAGTGAAGGTGAGCGGCCTTGGCGATACCTTTATCGATAAAGTGGATAACGCCAAAGAAGGCAAACTGAGCGACGGCGTTCAGGCGTTCCCTGACCGTACCGACCGCGTCTATCTGCATCCGGAAGCATGCAGCGTGATCCACGACGGTGCCCTGAACCGCAGCATTGAGGTGGTCCATCACCATCACAGCAACGTGGTGGGCTGGAACCCGGGTCCTGCTCTGTCTGTAAGCATGGCCGACGTGCCTGACGACGGTTATAAAACGTTCGTCTGCGTGGAAACGGCCTGCGTGACCACCCCGCAGAAAGCCAGTGAAGAAAAGCCATCACGTTTAGGGCAGACGATCCGCATCGTTAAGCGATAATGCCGCCGCACCACGCAAAAGCAAACGGGGCGCAAGCGCCCCGTTTTGATGCAAAGATTGCACTAAAATAATGCACAATCAGAACTTGTAGGTCACACCCACAGAGAAGATGCCAGCCCAGGACTTATCGACCATCGGGCTATCCTTCACTTCGTCGCTCAGACGCTCGTAACGACCGGTGCCGTAGACGTTCCAGTCGCCAAGGAAGTTATAGCTCGCGGTCAGCTCCAGGTAAGGATCCCAGCCGTCATCAGCGCTGTAGCTTTTCAGCCCACTGCGGCGGGACTCGTTTTTAGAGACGCCATAGTAGTAGTCGTTGTAGTTTTCACTGTTGTACTGCACACCGATACCCGGCGTCAGGGTGAGCCCACCGTTGGTATAGCGGTACAGCCAGGCCAGATCCCAGATAAAGCCGTTGCTGTTATCCAGCGTATCACCCGCCAGGGCCGTACGCAGGAAGCCATACTGGGTGTTATGCACGTACGAAAGCCCGGCCATCATAGAGCTTTTGCGCTTGTCGAGCTGGCGAAGCGCATGGCTGTCGCTGTCTCCCGGCTTGAAGTGCGTTGGATCGTAGTAGGCCATGATAGATAGCTTATCGGCCGTATCGTTCCAGAGATAGTAGCCGCCGCCGAGACCACGGAACCAGAAATTATCGCCTTCATAGGTGATAACGGGAACAGGATAAACATCGCGGTCATACTGTTTGTATGGGCTGTTAATGACGCCAACGCCCGCGCCCACTGTCCACTGACTTTCCGCCTGAGCGGTGCTAACTGCGGTAGCGGCAAGGATGCCCAATGCCAGAAGTTTGAGTTTGGTCACAATCCATTCTTTCCTGTAGTCAAATAATCAGCGGGTGAAGTGTAACCGCCATTCCCGTACATCCCAAAATTTTTTGCCTGCTAATCAGTCTGATTAACCCATTATTTTTAACTTTTCAGATGACAGCCCGCTTTCATTTATATGACCGCTGAATGAAAAACGTCCTTAAGCCTTATAACTCAGGTGGAAATTTTTGGATGAGTTATTGATATGTCATTGAAATTAGTTTTTCTCAGCATGCAAGTTTGGCAAATGCCATCTACGCTTAAATTTAAGAAGAGTTTTCCTGAACACCTGCGGTTCTTAGCGTCTGACCTGGCACACAGGTTGCTGCTCTGGCAGTGGGGTGCGAGAGATTCTCTTCCGGGAGCCTCCACTACTCATACGAACGGCTCTTATCCTGTGCTAAAAAACGAAAGGACGGCATGCCATGAATATATTCGATCACTATCGCCAGCGCTATGAAGCTGCCAAGGACGAAGAGTTCACACTGCAGGAGTTTCTTACCATTTGTCGGCAAGATCGCAGTGCCTATGCCAATGCGGCAGAACGGCTATTGATGGCTATCGGTGAGCCAAACATGGTTGATACTGCCCTGGAGCCACGGCTTTCCCGTCTGTTTTCGAATCGGGTGGTCGCCCGATATCCGGCTTTCGAAGAGTTCTATGGTATGGAAGATGCCATTGAACAGATTGTCTCCTATCTGAAGCATGCCGCCCAGGGTCTGGAAGAGAAGAAACAGATCCTCTATTTACTCGGCCCCGTCGGCGGCGGTAAATCCTCGCTGGCTGAACGCCTGAAGTCGCTGATGCAGCGCGTACCGATTTATGTGCTGAGCGCCAACGGCGAACGCAGCCCGGTGAACGACCATCCGCTGTGCCTGTTTAATCCGCAGGAAGATGCGCAAATTCTGGATAAAGAGTTTGGCATCCCGCGCCGCTACCTCGGCACCATCATGTCGCCGTGGGCGGCAAAACGCCTCCACGAGTTTGGCGGCGATATCACTAAGTTCCGTGTGGTGAAAGTATGGCCATCCATACTGGAGCAGATCGCTATCGCCAAAACGGAACCGGGTGATGAGAACAACCAGGATATCTCGGCGCTGGTGGGCAAAGTCGATATCCGTAAGCTGGAAAACTACGCACAAAACGACCCGGATGCCTATGGCTATTCCGGTGCGCTGTGCCGCGCCAACCAGGGGATTATGGAATTCGTTGAGATGTTTAAAGCACCGATTAAAGTGCTGCATCCTCTGCTGACAGCGACCCAGGAAGGGAACTACAACGGGACGGAAGGTATTTCCGCCCTGCCGTTTAACGGCATCATTCTCGCCCACTCTAACGAATCTGAATGGGTGACCTTCCGTAATAATAAAAACAATGAGGCCTTCCTTGACCGCGTTTACATCGTCAAGGTGCCTTATTGCCTGCGGATCTCCGAAGAGATCAAAATTTACGAGAAACTGCTTAACCACAGCGAGCTGGTACACGCGCCATGCGCCCCGGGTACGCTGGAAACGCTCTCGCGCTTCTCCATCCTGTCGCGCCTGAAAGAGCCGGAAAACTCCAGCATCTATTCGAAAATGCGCGTCTATGATGGTGAAAGTCTGAAAGATACCGATCCGAAAGCGAAGTCCTATCAGGAATACCGTGACTACGCCGGGGTCGATGAGGGGATGAACGGTCTGTCCACGCGTTTCGCGTTTAAGATCCTCTCCCGCGTCTTTAACTTCGACCATGCGGAAGTGGCGGCCAACCCGGTTCACCTGTTCTACGTGCTGGAGCAGCAAATTGAGCGCGAGCAGTTCCCGCAGGAGCAGGCTGAACGCTACCTTGAGTTCCTGAAAGGCTACCTGATCCCGAAATACGCCGAGTTCATCGGCAAAGAGATCCAGACGGCCTATCTGGAATCCTATTCAGAATACGGGCAGAACATTTTCGACCGCTATGTCACCTACGCTGACTTCTGGATTCAGGATCAGGAGTACCGCGACCCGGATACCGGCCAGCTGTTTGACCGTGAATCCCTGAACGCGGAGCTGGAAAAAATTGAGAAGCCTGCCGGGATCAGCAACCCGAAAGACTTCCGTAATGAGATTGTGAACTTCGTCCTGCGCGCCAGAGCGCATAACAACGGTCGCAATCCGAACTGGACCAGTTACGAGAAGCTGCGCACGGTCATTGAGAAGAAAATGTTCTCCAATACCGAAGAGCTGCTGCCGGTGATCTCGTTTAACACCAAAACCTCAACTGACGAGCAGAAGAAACACGACGATTTTGTCGACCGTATGATGGAAAAAGGCTACACCCGCAAGCAGGTTCGCCTGCTCTGCGAATGGTATCTGCGCGTGCGTAAATCGTCCTAAAACAAGTGCCCGGTAGCGCCTGCGCCTGCCGGGCCAACAAAAACGCAAGTTGGCAAATGCAGTACGGGGGGTATATGACCTGGTTTATTGACCGGCGTCTTAACGGCAAAAACAAGAGCACGGTGAACCGCCAGCGCTTCTTGCGCCGTTATAAAGCGCAAATTAAACAGTCGATCTCCGAGGCCATCAACAAACGCTCGGTGACCGACGTCGACAGCGGCGAGTCTGTCTCCATCCCTACCGATGACATCAGCGAACCGATGTTTCATCAGGGGCGCGGGGGCCTGCGCCATCGCGTACACCCAGGTAATGACCACTTTGTACAGAACGACAGAATTGAGCGCCCTCAGGGCGGCGGTGGTGGTTCAGGAAGCGGTCAGGGACAGGCCAGCCAGGACGGTGAAGGTCAGGATGAGTTCGTTTTCCAGATTTCGAAAGATGAATATCTCGACCTGCTGTTCGAGGACCTTGCGCTGCCGAACCTGAAAAAAAATCAGCATCGTCAGCTTAATGAGTACAAAACCCATCGCGCGGGCTATACCGCCAACGGCGTGCCCGCCAATATCAGTGTTGTGCGTTCGTTGCAGAATTCTCTGGCGCGCCGCACGGCCATGACGGCAGGCAAACGTCGTGAGCTGCGCGAGCTGGAGAGCAGCCTGAAGGTCGTGGAAAACACGGAGCCGGCGCAGCTGCTGGAAGAGGAGCGCCTGCGTAAAGAGATTGCCGAGTTAAGAGCAAAGATCGACCGTGTGCCGTTTATCGACACTTTCGACCTGCGCTATAAGAACTACGAAAAACGCCCTGAACCCTCCAGCCAGGCGGTCATGTTCTGTCTGATGGACGTCTCCGGCTCAATGGACCAGGCCACCAAGGATATGGCGAAACGTTTTTATATTTTGCTCTACCTGTTCCTGAGCAGAACCTATAAGAACGTGGAAGTGGTTTATATCCGCCATCACACCCAGGCGAAAGAGGTGGATGAACATGAGTTCTTCTACTCTCAGGAGACCGGGGGGACCATCGTATCAAGCGCGTTGAAACTGATGGACGAAGTGGTGAAAGAGCGTTATGACCCGGCGCAGTGGAACATTTATGCCGCGCAGGCGTCGGATGGCGACAACTGGGCCGACGACTCACCGCTGTGTCACGAGATCCTGGCGAAGAAAATTCTGCCTGTGGTGCGTTACTACAGCTATATCGAAATCACCCGTCGCGCTCACCAGACCCTGTGGCGGGAGTATGAACATCTACAGTCCATGTTCGATAACTTTGCAATGCAGCATATCCGCGATCAGGATGATATTTATCCGGTATTCAGAGAGCTCTTCCACAAGCAATCTGCGACCAGCAACGTATAACCCCACAGCCAGCGAATCCGCTGGCTGTTTTCTTTCGACCCCGTTCATCCCGTGCTAATGTAGCAAGCTGCATACTGGATTATCACCGGGAAAATTGTGATGACTGACGACGCTATTGGGGCAGGAACCCACCAGAAGCTGATTACCTTACTCACCGAGCAGGGCGCGCGTTTTCGCGTCATGGAGCATGAGGCGGTCGGGAAATGTGAAGCGGTGAGTGAAATTCGCGGGACCGATCTGCGCCAGGGTGCAAAAGCCCTGGTCTGCAAAGTGAAGGGCAACGGCGTTAAAAAACACGTACTGGCGATTCTGGCCGCAGACCTGCAGGCCGATCTGAGCCAGCTTGCCAGCCATTTTGGCGGGCTTAAGGCTTCCCTCGCCAGCCCGGCCGAGGTTGATACCCTTACCGCCTGCGTTTTTGGCGCTATCCCGCCCTTTAGCTTCCATCCTGATTTAGCGCTGGTTGCAGACCCGCTGCTGTTTGAGCGTTTCGACGAAATCGCCTTTAACGCCGGCTTACTGGAGAAATCCGTGATTATGGATACCCAGGATTACCTGCGCATTGCCCGTCCTGAGCTTGTTAACTTCCATAAAGCGTCGTCGTGACGGCGCTGTCAGCCTTTTCGTTCCAGAAACAGGACGGAGGCGACGAGAATCGCGGCAATAGCGAAAAACGATGAGGAGATGATCAGCGCTTCAACAAACATGTGATCGTTCATGATGGCGGCCCCGTTGCGATACCTGCCTTCGTTTTAATCCGCGTAAATGACAAGGTTATGACAGCAAGAGAATCTTTTTAAAACTGTCTTCCGCCGCTTTTCCGCGTACAGTAAGCAGGGTAACTATTCTGGCAAGGACTTCCCATGTTTGACCCTACTCTGCTCATTCTTCTGGCTCTCGCCGCGCTCGGGTTTATCAGCCATAACACCACAGTCGCCATCTCGATTCTGGTGCTGATTATTGTGCGCGTGACCCCGTTAAACACCTTTTTCCCGTGGATAGAAAAGCAAGGCCTCACCATCGGGATCATCATTTTAACCATCGGGGTGATGGCGCCCATTGCCGGCGGAACGCTTCCCGCCTCGACGTTACTACACTCGTTTGTGAACTGGAAATCGCTGGTGGCGATCGCGGTAGGCATTTTTGTCTCGTGGCTGGGCGGGCGCGGCGTTACGCTGATGAGCAGCCAGCCTTCACTGGTTGCCGGCCTGCTGGTGGGTACCGTGTTGGGCGTGGCGCTCTTTCGCGGCGTGCCGGTGGGCCCGCTGATTGCGGCAGGGCTGGTTTCCCTGTTTATCGGGAAGTCATAGTCAGGCTGGCCATATAACGTGCCGGCGTCTGGCCCAGCCCCTTCCTGAACATGGTAATAAACGCGGTGGTAGAGTCGTAGCCCAGCGACTGTGCCGCCTGCTGAACCGATTTCCCGCTTATCAGATGCTGTAACGCCAAAATCAGCTGCAGCTGGTGACGCCAGCGTCGAAAGCTTAAGCCGGTCTCTTTCACCACCAGCCGCGCCAGATTACGTTCGCTCATCGCAAAGTGGCTCGCCCACTGTGCCAGCGTCTGCCAGGCGGCGGGCTCTTCCGCCATCTTCTCGCTCATCAGCCGGATTTTAGGATGGGGTGAGACGGGCAGCTGCAGATGCTCCTGCCGCTGGAGCGGCAGCTCGTCAAAAAGGACATCCACCAGACGCGATGTGGCCGCAAGCTGAAGCTGTTCACGTGATTTCTCAGCCAGCGATAAAATCAGCTCCCGCACGAGGGGGGAAATTTTCAGAGTGCAGCAGCGGTCGGGCAGGCTGGCGGCACCTGGCTCAATGAACAAAAAGCAGAGCTGCGCCCCCGGCGTGGCCCTGTTGCTGTGCGGCATTTGGCCAGGGATCCAGACGGCATACTGAGGCGGTACCATCAGCATGGCATTTTCCACTTCGCAGGTAATGGCGCCGCCGAGGGCCAGAATCAGCTGCCCCTTACGGTGTTGATGCCGGGGAATATATTGTTCCTCCGCCACCACGCGGATGCGAAACGCGACGGCCGCATCGTGCTGGCTATCAGGATCGTAGCCGTCCAGTCCCAGACCAATCATCAGTTTGTCCGATATAAGCGATAAACTGTCATTTTAGCCTGATTTCAACCGCTGAAAAAATCGGTATTGTGTGCGCTCGCTTGAACGTATGAGAACACAATGACTACTGCTCTTCGCACCTCAGGAAAACACGGCGCGCTGTTAATCGCAGGCATCCTGATGATTGCCACCACGCTTCGCGTCACCTTTACCGGAGCAGCCCCGCTGCTCGATACTATTCGCCTCGATTATGGCTTAAGCACGGCGCAAACCGGTCTGCTGACCACCCTGCCCCTGCTGGCTTTCGCCCTTGTCTCGCCGCTCGCAGCAGGCGTTGCCCGGCGTATCGGCATGGAGCGCAGCCTGTTTGTCGCCTTGCTGCTGATTTGCGCCGGAATTGCGGTTCGCTCCCTGCCTTCCACCACCCTGCTTTTCGTCGGAACGGCGGTAATTGGCTGCGGGATCGCGCTCGGGAATGTGCTGCTGCCCGGCTTAATCAAACGTGATTTCCCGGGCCAGGTTGCCCGACTCACGGGCGCCTATTCCCTGACAATGGGCATCTCGGCGGCGTTTGGCTCAGCGATGATTGTTCCCCTGGCGCAGGGTAGCGCGGGCTGGCATGGCGCGCTGCTGATGCTGATGGCGTTTCCGCTGGTCGCGCTGCTGCTCTGGCTGCCCCAGTGGCGTCAGAAACACATTGCGACGGTAACAGGCGCCGGCGCGCTGCATAATCGCGCCATCTGGCGCTCGGCCCTCGCCTGGCAGGTGACGCTCTTTCTGGGGATTAACTCGCTGATTTACTACGTCATCATCGGCTGGCTGCCGGCGATATTGCTCAGCCACGGCTACAGCGAAGCGCAGGCCGGCTCGGTGCACGGGCTGTTGCAGCTGGCCACGGCCGTGCCTGGGCTTGCCGTGCCGCTGATCCTCCACCGTCTGAAAGATCAGCGAACCATTGCAGGCGCAGTGGCGCTGCTGTGCGCGGTAAGCGCGGCGGGGCTATGGTTTATGCCTGACATGGCGGTGATGTGGACGCTGGTGTTCGGCTTTGGTACCGGGGCAACGATGATCCTCGGCCTGACGTTTATCGGGCTGCGCGCCAGCTCCGCGCACCAGGCCGCGGCGCTGTCAGGTATGGCGCAGTCGATTGGCTATCTGCTCGCCGCCTGCGGTCCGCCGCTGATGGGTAAAATTCACGATTCGGCTGGAGACTGGCGCATCCCGCTTCTCGCCTGCGCGCTGGCCGCTGTCGTCATGGCCATCTGCGGCGTACTTGCCGGGCGCGACCGCGAAATCACGCCTCGTTAAACACGGTGGCAGACCATAAGGTCTGCCTTTATTACCCGCGCGCCGCGCGCAGCATTGCCTGCACCAGCACCACCGGACGCCCTTCCAGCGCAGCACGCTCGTGCTGGAATAAGGTAATCACAAAGAACGGATGGGTCACCAGCTCCGCAGCGCGGATTTCCCCCTGCTCGTCCCAGCCCGTCACGCGCATATCACCGCTCTCCAGTTCCTGCGCAAACGCCGCCGACACGCCATAGTTACAGTGATAACCCTCAACGATTTCCGGCTTTCCGTAGGCCTTCGCGATCAGCGTATTATTACGCAGCTCAATGGCATCGGTTTTTTCCACCAGCGAGCAGGTCAGCGGCGCTATCACCATCGTGCCTTCGGTATCCGTCTCAGCATGTGCCGCGTCGCTCCAGCCCAGCACGTTACGGGCATACTCAATCAACGCATGCTGGAATCCACCGCAGGTGCCCAGGAACGGAATGCTGTTTTCACGCGCGTAGCGTGCGGCAATAAAGGCCGCCTCGGTGTTTTTATAGGGGCTTGCGGGAACCAGCCAGATGGCATCGTAGCCCACCAGATCCTCAGAACTGGTTAATTCCGTGGTGGCTAGCCAGTCGTAATCGGCGGTGAGGTCAAGGACCGCGGCGGCGTCGTCAATGGCCAGTGGGATCGCCTTGTGTGCAATAACATCAGGATTGTAATCGCCAACCAGCGCAATGCGCAGCGTCGTTTTAACCGGGAGGTGTTCCATGAAAGGTTCCTTATGCCAGAGTATTATCAGATAACATAAGGAACCTCAGACTACCGATCTTCTGCAATTATCACAATACCTTAAATTGGGAGGGTGGAATCATGATCCAATGCAAACGCGTCTATGAGCAGGCAAGCCCGGACGATGGCTATCGGGTTCTGGTGGACAGGCTCTGGCCCCGCGGGGTGAAAAAAACGGACCTCGCGTATGACGAATGGTGTAAAACGCTCACGCCGTCCAGTGCGTTACGCAAGGACTTTCATAGCGAAGCGATTGATTTCGCGGCGTTCACTCAAGCCTACAAGGAAGAGCTGGCGCAGCATAAGGACGAAGGAGAGCGTCTGGCGGCGCTGGCGAACAAGCAGACCGTAACCCTGCTCTACGGCGCGAAAGACACGAAGCAGAATCACGCTCTGGTTTTAGCCGACTGGCTGCGCCATCTGTGATCAGCCGACCGCCAGCGCATCCTGGATTTGTGGAGCTTCGTCCGGGGTGAGCGGCATCAGGTGTTCGGCACGAACAAACGCAAAGCCGTGCTGATTGTCAAAGGCGTAAACATCACCCGTCACCAGCCAGAGCGCGCGGTCCGCGCTTGCGGGCAACTGCGTCATCACGCCGTTGACCGGGTTAACGAAACGCAGGCCTGGCTGGCAAAGACCAAATAGCTCAACAGATTTACCAATATTGCGACGTCCAGACGCCGTACGGGCACCGATGATCATCGCCATGCTGCCCGGTTTTAGCTGAAACATACTTCTCTCGCGGAAACGAATGCCAGAAACTGGCTAAGATTAATCCTAAAGAGAAGTGTATCGCAGGCGGTATCCGTCTGTCACCTGGTGGGTTGCGGATGATCGCGACGATAGAGCGTCCATTCGTCGATCGCTTCGCCGCCAGGCAGCCTGCACTCGGTGCGGACACCCTGCGGGCTTTGAATTGGGACCTGTTCCCCGCCCTTTTCAAGGCAGTAAACGGAAGCCGGGTTCGCCATGCCTACGGCGTGCGGCGGTTTCGGGGCGTCGGGTGGGGTTGTTTTTGCGGTGCAGGCAACCAGGGGAAGCGCCAGCGCCAGAAGCAGAAATCTCATCTCATTGATCCTTTTAGCATCATCGTTAGCTAAGGGTAACGGCTTGTCGCCGTATTCTCCACGATTTCTCCATTCTAACTGCACTTTTCAGCGCTATAGTCCGGCATGTTCTCACTATGACCAGAGAACATCATTCCGTAATCAAGATGTCTTTGCCCCGTTCACAACATCGGGGCTTTTTTCCCCGCCTAATCCCCCTTCTTTCAGCCTGTATTAAATTTTCTGCATTCATGTTTAACTGTGCCGGAAGCCTACGAATTCAGCATAGCATGCAGATGCAGACGTCTTCTGCTGGGAGTCTTTCTACGTCATGTCGGATATTATCCTTGCCCGTGTTTCAGAAACCCTCGCCACTGAACAATCCCTTGAAGGTCTCGTTCGTCAGCTGCTGGAGATGCTGGAGATCGTGACGGATATGGAGTCGACTTACCTCACTAAGATCGATATCGAAGCCCGACTGCAGCATATCCTGTATGCCCGCAACAGCAAGCAGATGACAATCCCTGAGGGGCTGAGCGTCCCGTGGGATGAAACTCTGTGTAAGCGTGCGCTGGACAGTGATACCGTATTCAGCAACGACGTTCCCGAACGCTGGCCAGAGTGCGAAGCGGCGAAAGCGCTCGGCATTACGACCTACATGAGTATTCCTGTCCATCTTGCGGATGGTTCACTCTATGGAACGCTCTGCGCCACCAGCACGGCCAGAAAGCCGCTTAGCGAGCGCGGTGAACAGGTTCTGAAGTTATTCGCCGGGCTGATTGCCCAGTCCATCCAGAAAGAGTCTCTGGTGACCCAGCTTCGTGAAGCCAATGCGGCCCTTATTGCACACTCCTACACAGATGCCCTCACAGGGTTACCCAACCGTCGCGCCATTTTTGAGGATCTGACCACCCTGTTTTCACTGGCGCGACATCTGAAACGTAACGCCATCATTGCCTTTATCGATCTGGATGATTTCAAGCTGATTAACGATCGCTACGGGCATGAAGCAGGCGACCAGTTCCTGATTGAAGTGGGCAAGCGTTTGACCGCAGAAAAACAGCAGGACGATATCATCGGTCGGCTGGGCGGCGATGAGTTTCTGGTGGCCTCCCTGAGCAATGCCGGGAATGAGGAGCAAATTAACCTTCTCAGAACGCGTCTCAGCGCCCGCATTGCGGGGGAATACTGGCTGGGTACCATCAGCATCATTTATCCGGGCGCCAGCCTCGGCGTTATCGAAGTGGATCCCGGGGTAACCGATCCGGACAGTGCGTTACGTGCCGCAGATATCGCGATGTATCAGGATAAGAAAGGAAAAAGCAAAACAGGCTTTCTCGTTATGGATTAACCCCGTACACTCTACGGCGTTACAGAAACCGAAACAGGTGATGATATGAGAATAGGGATCCTCTTCCCGGTCGTTATTTTTATAACGGCGGTAGTCTTTCTGGCGTGGTTTTTTGTCGGTGGTTACGCAGCTCCGGGGGCATAAATGAGAAAAACCACCCTCATTATGTTGCTCGTTGCCGTCGTGGCGTTTGCCGGCACACAGTTTGGCTGGTGGTAAACCCGCTACGTAAAAAGGCCGCCATCTGGCAGCCTTTTTAACGCTTCAGTATTAGCTTTTGATCTTTCTGTAGATAAACAGCACAACCAGCGCGCCGATCACCGCGACCGCGAAACTGCCGAAGTTAAAGCCATCGACTTTACCAAAACCGAACAGCGTACTGATCCAACCGCCGACTACCGCGCCGACAATACCCAGTATTATGGTGACGATAAACCCACCGCCATCTTTGCCCGGCATGATCCACTTCGCCAGAATACCCGCAATAAGCCCAAAGATAATCCAGGATAAAATTCCCATAACTTTCCTCTCTGTATGGTTTTTGTCATTAAATCAACGACACAAAAAGGATAGCACAGGATCTGAGAAAGGAAATTTGTGATAAGCCTCACAGAGAGCATGTGAACATTTCTTCATCAATATGCCCTTCCACAAGAAATGTGGGGTTGCATCTTTTGTTGAGAAAGATTATCTTTCTCAACACTGAATAGTTGAGAAAAACACTCAGGTATTCAGTACGACATTGCTCACATTGCTTCCAGTATTTCTTGCCCACTCATGAGTGGGCTTTTTTTTGATCATGCCCCAACAAAAGCGTGCCGGTTGCGTCCCCCGCGTTTTGCCTGATAGAGCGCCTGGTCGGCAGCATTAATAATATTCTGCTGGCTATCCGCGATGTTGACAGCACGCGCACTGGAGATCCCTACGCTTACCGTGACCCGCCCGAAGGGGCTAAACGCGTGTTCAATTTGCTGAGAGAAAACATTGCGAATAATCGTCTGCGCAAGGCGGAGCGCCTCCTGAATATCCGTTTCAGGCAAAATCAACGCAAACTCCTCCCCGCCATAACGCGCCACAATCTGGTTGTCCCGGGTGAGACTTTCCCTGAGGCAGTTTCCCAGCAACGCCAGGCATCTGTCTCCTTCCGGATGGCCGTAGTTATCGTTGTACTTTTTGAAGTAGTCCACATCCACAAGGAGCAGCGAAACTGGCGCGTCCTTTACCGCACACGCCGCAATTTCCGAGAGGATTTTTTCATCAAAGATGCGCCTGTTATAAAGCCCTGTCAGCGCATCCTCCGAGGCAATAATTTTTAGCGCTTTGTTATCCCGTGTTTTTCTGGATAAATCGGAATAGAGGAAACAGGACGCCACGATGAGTGTCGCGGTAAAGACAAAAATAAGTGCGGCAAGCTGAATCGCCTGCTTGCGCCACGGTGAAAGGGCTTCATCGATGCTTACCGCTACCGTCGTAACCAGTCCGTAGCGTCTGTTTTTCTCATAGGCATAAATGCGTTCGATTTTATCAAACCGGGAGACAGAGCTGGCTATACCTGTATTTTGTACCTTGAGGTATTTTCTGAAGAGCGGTGAATCAGAAAAAATCGTACCGATATAGTTATTTTTAAAAGGATAACGAATCAGTAAAACGCCTGCTTGTGTCGTTAAACCGATAACACCCGCGTGACCAATATTTATCTGTCCATACAGGGCCAGAAAATTTTCGATACCCAGTGTCACCACCACAACACCGTTAAACGCACCGGTATGGGTTTCAAGTCGTCGGCTAAGGGTAATAACCCATTTACCATTGGTTCTGCTTATCACCGGCTCACCAATATAAATCTGCTGAATTTTATTTTCCTTGTGATAGACAAAAAATGCCCTGTCCGCGCCTTTACGGGGACCCGCAAAATTTTTGTGCAACGCGGTGAAGATATCCCCATGCGCATCATAGACAACTACATTATTAATCTGAGTGAGAAGATTATCCTGATTGCTTATCATTCGCTGAATATTGATCGCCTGTTGAGGGGTCATGCCATAAATTTCAATTGTGTCGGAAACGGTGGTAATCAACATTTCACTTTGGCGGATGATCCCTTCAGTGTAGACGTTCAGGGTATGGCTCAAATTGGCAACGCTGGTATTGATCTGCTGGATTGACTGCTGTCGGGACGTGGCAATCTGGACGGCAAGCGACAATGAAACGATCAGTGAGACAATGATGACGGTAATGGTTGTTGTGTAAAAAGTATTTTTCACATGCACGAGCTTTTCCACCTTATCACGCCAGTCATCCCTGGCTGACAACTGTTGTCACTGTAACAAAGCTCTGGTTAAGAGGAAAATGAATTGCACTTAGGCAGGCGTTCATTTCTCTGGAGTAGCCCGGCTGCCGTTATTATCACGCTTGTAGCTTGCCCTGCCTGTGTTAAGATTTGAGAAATCAGGGAGCAGACAGGGTATCCGGAAAATGAAAAAGATCATTGCCGTTGCTATCGTTTCAGCGTTTCTGGTCTTCCTGTCTCTTTATGCGGTCAACGCGGTTATCGTGGGTCAGCAGAAAAGCAAGCAGCTTGAAATTTCCCGTACCCTTTTACACTATTCGGAAAGTTTGACCCAGAGCGTGGCACAGACACTCAAAAGCCTGAGCGCTCAGGGATGTGACAAAAGCAGTCTCGATCGCTACAGGCAGATAAAGCTTGAAAGCCGCTATCTTGCAGACATCGGTTATATAGAACAGGGGAAAATAATCTGTACCGCTTTTTGGGGAAAACTCGCTAATCCTGTCCCGCTTCCTGCAGAACTGCATAAAACGCCCAGAGGATTCCTCCTCGCGCAATTTTCCAGAAAAGATTTTTTTACCGGCAATGCGGCCATCTATAATAATCTTATTATCTTCACCTCCCGCAACGCTTACGATAAATTCATCCCGGTCACCGCAAACTACTCTCTCAGCACAACCACAAAAGACTTCGGCAGAATATTTTTTTCGGCGACCCCGGAGTTAAAAAAGCAGAGCGGACTGCATTCCTCTTTGTTTACCCTTACACTCACCCAGTGCAGCGCATCCTGGGATTTGTGCGTCATTGTGAAGCACCACAATGCGGGACTGGCCTCCCTGTCGCCCGTCGTGTTTACCGTGCTCGCGGCCATTTTATGTTTTATCTGGGTGGCGATAACGCTATTTTTCTTTCGACTCAATGAAGATCGATTCTCACTGGAGCGGACGCTGGTTAAAGCCGTTTTTACCAACACTATCGGCGTGCACTACCAGCCTATTGTCAGGATTCAGGATAAAAAAATAGTGGGTGTGGAAGTTTTGTCCCGATGGCGTGATGTAAAATACGGTGACGTCTCTCCGGAGCTGTTTATTCCACTAATCAAAAAAATAGGCCTGTATAAAAAATACTACATTAACATTCTCGAAAAATCCCTTGCGGATATCGCACCGCTTGTTATTAAACATCGACTGGTGGTTTCACTCAATGTAGGAAGAACGGAAATAGAAGATGGACAATTTATCAGCATCTTACGCCGTCTGTGTTTAGCTAATAACATTCCCCTGTCTCTGGTTAAAATCGAGCTTTCTGAAAAAGCCGTTTCCACGGAGACTATTCTGGAGGATTTTTGTAAGGAGTTAAAATCGCTTGGCGTGAAGATATCCATTGATGACTTCGGGGTGCAAAACTCAAACCTGGCCCGACTCTCTCTTCTTGAATATGATGAGATCAAAATCGACAAGTCGCTGGTCGACGGCATCAGCGAGCATTATAAGCAGAATATTTTTGTTATCTTTTGTGACGCCCTCGCAAAACTGAATAAAACGCTTGTTTTCGAAGGCGTGGAGAGCGAAATACAGTATCGCTTTATTGCAGAAAGATATCCCGAGGCTTACGTTCAGGGATGGTATTTCTCAAAATCGGTCACCCGGAGTGAGCTTGCGAAGCAGCTCACTGGTGTCGCTCGGTAGGTTATTCATTTCCCCACTGATTGAGGAAATTCGCAATATCATCAATACGTTCGGCATGTACTCCAGCTTCACGCGCCATCTCTTGCTGAGCTTCCTCATCAATCTCCTCATTATTCGACAAACGCGTGAGAAGCAGCTGGAAATAATGCGCCAGCGGGTCCTGCTCCGATTCACTCACGGGCTTTGTCGCTTCCGTCGCGTATTCTTCGACGATGTCATAATACTTCAGTGGGATTTCGTTATTCATAACAGTGTTAACCTCTCAGGGTGAAGCCAAAAGTATATCCGACGACGGACGGTTGACCAACGCGTTGCGTCAGAGAAGCAGCGCAAGCAGGGCCGCGAGAGCAGGTAATGCCTGAACGTACAGTATCTTCCGGCTGGCCGTCACTGCGCCAAAGAGACCGGCAATCAGCACGCAGACCAGGAAGAAGATGGCCACATGGACGCCTTTTTCGCCAAGCCAGAGGCTCCAGACCAGGCCCGCCGCCAGAAAACCATTATAGAGCCCCTGATTCGCGGCCAGCACGCGGGTTTCCCGCGCAAAGTCGGGACGCAAATTAAAGGCCTTGTGCCCTGTTCTGGTGTTCCACAGGAACATTTCCAGCACAAGAATGTAGACATGGATGAATGCAACGACAGCAATAAGAACAGTAGCGAGCATCGTGTTATTTCCTGCAGGCAGAGGCAAAAAAAACGGGAACCCTCAGGCCCCCGCTCTTGTTAAACCCAGAATCTGGATTACATGTTCGCGATAATCGCGTCGCCGAACTCTGAACATTTCAGCAGCTTAGCGCCTTCCATCAGACGTTCGAAGTCATAGGTGACGGTTTTGGCGTTAATCGCGCCTTCCATACCTTTGACGATCAGGTCTGCGGCTTCGAACCATTCCATATGACGCAGCATCATCTCTGCGGACAGGATGATAGAGCCTGGGTTCACTTTGTCCTGCCCGGCATATTTAGGCGCAGTACCGTGGGTCGCTTCGAACAGGGCGCACTCGTCACCGATGTTCGCGCCAGGGGCGATACCGATACCGCCAACCTGCGCTGCCAGGGCGTCAGAAATGTAGTCACCGTTCAGGTTCATACAGGCAATGACGTCGTATTCTGCAGGACGCAGCAGGATCTGCTGCAGGAACGCATCGGCGATCACATCTTTAATGATGATCTCTTTGCCGGTGTTCGGGTTCTTAATCTTCTGCCACGGGCCGCCGTCGATCAACTCACCGCCGAACTCTTCGGTCGCCAGCTGGTAGCCCCAGTCTTTGAACGCGCCTTCGGTGAACTTCATGATGTTGCCCTTGTGAACCAGGGTCACAGAGTCACGGTCGTTGGTGATCGCATATTCGATGGCCGCACGCACCAGACGTTTGGTCCCTTCTTCGGAGCACGGCTTGATGCCGATACCGCAATGCTCAGGGAAGCGAATTTTCTTCACGCCCATCTCTTCGCGCAGGAATTTAATCACTTTTTCTGCGTCAGCAGAGTCCGCTTTCCATTCGATACCCGCGTAGATGTCTTCTGAGTTTTCGCGGAAGATAACCATGTCGGTCAGTTCAGGGTGCTTAACCGGGCTTGGGGTGCCCTGATAGTAACGAACCGGACGCAGACACACGTACAGGTCAAGCTCCTGACGCAGTGCCACGTTCAGGGAACGGATGCCGCCACCAACTGGGGTAGTCAGTGGGCCTTTAATAGCAACGCGGTATTCGCGGATCAGGTCCAGCGTTTCCGCTGGCAGCCAGACGTCCTGGCCATAAACTTGAGTCGATTTCTCACCGGTGTAAATTTCCATCCAGGAAATTTTACGCTCGCCTTTGTAGGCTTTCTCAACAGCGGCATCAACCACTTTCAGCATTGCCGGGGTAACGTCTACGCCGATACCATCACCTTCGATGAACGGGATAATCGGATTGTCAGGAACGTTAATCTTGCCGTTTTGCAGGGTGATCTTTTTACCTTCCGCCGGAACAACTACTTTGCTTTCCATTAACCTCTCCTTCGAGCGCTTCTGGTTGTTACTGATCTTATGTTAATAAATTGTAATGAGCCCTTCGATAGTACCTGATTGTCCTGCGCCATGAAAGGTCTTCGTTATTAGGCTATAATGCGGCAATTGATAACGCCTGAAAATACCATGAAGAAAACTTCTTTTACAAAACACCGGGTTGAGCGATTCAGCTCGCGGCAAGCCACCAGACGACCCCAGCAAACCCAGCCGAAGCGGGTGATTTTGTTCAATAAACCCTACGATGTTTTGCCGCAGTTCACCGATGAGGCCGGGCGCAGCACGCTGAAGGATTACATCCCCGTTCAGGGTGTTTACGCCGCCGGGCGTCTGGACCGGGACAGCGAAGGACTTTTGGTCTTAACCAATGACGGCGCTCTGCAGGCGAAGCTCACGCAGCCGGGCAAACGCACCGGAAAAATTTACTTCGTGCAGGTCGAGGGCGAGCCGGACGAAGAGACGCTGGCGAAATTACGCAGCGGCGTGACGCTGAACGACGGCCCCACCCTGCCCGCCGGTATTGAACGCGTGAATGAGCCGGAGTGGCTGTGGCCGCGTAACCCACCCATTCGCGAGCGCAAATCCATCCCGACAAGCTGGCTCAAAATCACCCTGTATGAAGGCCGCAACCGTCAGGTGAGGCGCATGACCGCACACGTCGGCTTCCCTACCCTGCGTCTGATTCGCTACGCCATGGGCAGCTACACGCTGGATTCGCTGGCAAACGGCGAATGGCGCGACGTTGCCCCTTAAGGAGAAACGATGTTTAAACCTCATGTTACGGTCGCCTGCGTGGTGCATGCGCAGGGAAAATTCCTCGTTGTGGAAGAGAGCATCAACGGCAAGGCGCTGTGGAATCAGCCTGCCGGGCATCTTGAAGCCAATGAAACGTTGCTGCAGGCCGCGAAGCGCGAGCTCTGGGAAGAGACGGGCATTCACGCTGAACCGCAGCACTTCATTCGCATGCACCAGTGGATTGCACCCGACAGCACCCCATTCCTGCGCTTTTTATTTGCCGTTGAGCTTAGCGAAACGTGCGCCACTGAACCGCACGATGACGATATCGATCGCTGCCTGTGGGTCACCGCCGAGGAGATCCTGAACGCGCCAAACCTGCGCTCACCGCTGGTTGCGGAAAGCATCCGCTGCTGGCAGTCAGACGCGCGCTTGCCGCTGGGTGTCATCGGAGAATTTAACTGGCCGTTTACAGAGGGTGTCATCGGTGGGGGGGCGTGATAGAATACGCCGCCTTGAAGTTCAATGTCGTGAGTATTCCATGTCAGATAACAGCCAGAAAAAAGTGATCGTCGGCATGTCCGGCGGTGTCGATTCCTCCGTTTCCGCCTACCTGTTACAGCAACAGGGCTATAAGGTGGAGGGCCTGTTCATGAAGAACTGGGAGGAAGACGATGGCGAGGAATACTGCACTGCCGCTGCGGATCTCGCCGATGCGCAGGCCGTATGCGATAAGCTCGGCATTGAACTGCATACCGTTAACTTTGCCGCAGAATACTGGGATAACGTCTTTGAACTGTTCCTTGAAGAGTACAAAGCAGGCCGCACCCCGAACCCGGATATTCTGTGCAACAAAGAGATCAAATTTAAAGCCTTCCTGGAATTCGCCGCGGAAGATCTGGGCGCAGACTACATTGCGACCGGTCACTACGTGCGTCGTGCAGACGTGAATGGCAAAAGCCAGCTGCTGCGCGGCCTGGACGGCAACAAAGATCAGAGCTACTTCCTTTATACGCTGAGCCACGAACAGATTGCGCAAAGCCTGTTCCCGGTTGGCGAACTGGAAAAACCGGAAGTGCGTAAAATCGCTGAAGAGCTGGACCTGATCACCGCGAAGAAAAAAGACTCTACCGGTATCTGCTTTATCGGCGAGCGAAAGTTCCGTGATTTCCTTGGCCGCTACCTCCCTGCGCAGCCGGGTAAAATTGTCACCGTTGATGGCGACGAGATTGGTCAGCATCAGGGGCTGATGTACCACACCTTAGGCCAGCGTAAAGGCCTGGGTATTGGCGGGACCAAAGAAGGCAGCGAAGATCCGTGGTACGTGGTCGACAAAGACGTCGAAAACAATATTCTGGTGGTGGCTCAGGGTCACGACCACCCGCGTCTGATGTCCGTTGGCCTTATCGCACAGCAGCTGCACTGGGTCGATCGCGAGCCGCTGAAAGGCACGCTGCGCTGCACGGTGAAAACGCGCTACCGCCAGACCGATATTCCTTGCACCATCACCGCGCTTGATGATGACCGTATTGACGTGCGTTTCGACGAGCCGGTCGCCGCCGTTACCCCGGGCCAGTCTGCTGTCTTCTACAGCGGTGAGATCTGCCTGGGCGGCGGGATCATTGAACAGCGCCTGCCGCTGCCCGCTGTTTAACCGATTGCACACATAAAGGAGACCGTGTGGCGAAGAATTACTATGACATCACCCTGGCGCTGGCGGGAATTTGCCAGTCAGCTCGTCTGGTGCAACAGCTGGCGCATCAGGGTCACTGCGACGCTGACGCCCTGCACGTTTCGCTCAACAGCGTTATCGACCTCAACCCCGGTTCAACTCTGGGTGTGTTCGGCGGCAGTGAAACCAATCTTCGTCTCGGTCTTGAAACCCTGCTTGGCGTACTTAACGCCAGCAGCCGTCAGGGGTTAAACGCGGAGCTGACCCGCTACACCTTAAGCCTGATGGTGCTGGAGCGTAAGCTGAGCGCCGCGAAAGGCGCGCTTAATACCCTGGGCGATCGCATCGCCGGGTTACAGCGTCAGCTCGACCATTTCGACCTGCAGTCCGAAACGCTGCTGAGCGCCATGGCGGGCATTTACGTTGATGTCATCAGCCCGCTGGGCCCGCGTATTCAGGTCACCGGATCCCCTGCCGTACTGCAAAGTCCGCAGGTACAGGCAAAAGTGCGCGCGTCCCTGCTGGCAGGGATCCGCGCTGCCGTGCTGTGGCACCAGGTTGGCGGTGGCCGCCTGCAGTTAATGTTTTCTCGTAATCGCCTGACCACTCAGGCAAAACAAATTCTTGCTCATTGTTAACCTCCCGGAGTTGCGAATTATGGAATTATCCTCACTGACCGCCGTATCCCCTGTCGATGGACGCTACGGCGATAAAGTCAGCGCGCTGCGCGGGATCTTCAGCGAATATGGTTTGCTGAAGTTCCGTGTTCAGGTTGAAGTACGCTGGCTGCAGAAGCTGGCCGCCCAGGCAGCAATCAAGGAAGTTCCTGCTTTTGATGAAAAGGCAAACGATTACCTTGATAAAATCGTTGCTGAATTTAGCGAAGAAGACGCCGCGCGTATTAAGACCATTGAACGCACCACCAACCACGACGTGAAAGCGGTTGAGTACTTCCTGAAAGAGAAAGTGGAAAGCGTCCCTGCCCTGCACGCGGTATCCGAATTCATTCACTTCGCCTGTACTTCCGAAGATATCAACAACCTGTCTCACGCGCTGATGCTCTCCACCGCGCGTAAAGAGGTTGTGTTGCCTTACTGGCGTAAAATCATCGACGCGGTGAAAACACTCTCCGTGGAATACCGCGATATTCCACTGCTTTCCCGTACCCATGGCCAGCCGGCCACCCCATCCACCATGGGTAAAGAGATGGCGAACGTGGCGTACCGCATGGAGCGCCAGTATCGTCAGCTGGAACAGGTTGAGATTCTGGGCAAAATCAACGGCGCGGTCGGTAACTATAACGCCCACATCGCCGCTTACCCGGAAGTGGACTGGCACCAGTTCAGCGAAGAGTTCGTGACCTCGCTGGGCATTCAGTGGAACCCGTACACCACCCAGATTGAGCCGCACGACTACATCGCCGAGCTGTTTGACTGCATCGCGCGCTTCAACACCATCCTGATCGACTTCGATCGTGACGTTTGGGGCTACATCGCGCTGAACCACTTCAAGCAGAAAACCATCGCCGGTGAAATCGGCTCCTCCACCATGCCGCACAAAGTGAACCCCATCGACTTCGAAAACTCTGAAGGCAACCTGGGCCTGGCGAATGCCGTGCTGCAGCATATGGCGAGCAAACTGCCGGTTTCCCGCTGGCAGCGCGACCTGACCGACTCCACCGTACTGCGTAACCTGGGCGTGGGCATCGGCTACGCGCTGATCGCGTATCAGTCCACCCTGAAAGGCGTGAGCAAACTGGAAGTGAACCGCGATCGTCTGCTGGACGAACTGGATCACAACTGGGAAGTGCTGGCAGAGCCGATTCAGACCGTGATGCGCCGTTACGGTATCGAAAAGCCGTACGAGAAGCTGAAAGAGCTGACCCGCGGTAAACGCGTTGACGCCGAAGGCATGAAGCAGTTTATCGACGGTCTGGCACTGCCGGAAGAAGAGAAAACCCGCCTGAAAGCCATGACCCCGGCGAATTACATTGGCCGCGCCATCACCATGGTTGACGAGCTGAAATAACGTCCTTCCCCCCCCTTTCCGCCCGGAAAGGGGGTTGCTTTTCCCCGGTTTACTGAATGTTTATCCCCACAGCAACATAATCAGCGTTAAACTATTCATACTATTTATTCCCGGAGAAAAGATGATGCGCGTACTGGTTGTTGAGGATAACGCATTGCTACGCCACCACCTGAAGGTTCAGCTTCAGGAGATGGGACATCAGGTGGACGATGCTGAAGATGCAAAAGAAGCCGATTATTATCTCAATGAACACCTGCCGGACATCGCCATTGTCGATTTAGGCCTGCCTGATGAAGACGGCCTGTCGTTAATTCGTCGCTGGCGCAGCCATGATGTTTCTCTGCCGGTTCTGGTTCTGACGGCACGCGAAGGCTGGCAGGACAAAGTTGAAGTGCTCAGCGCCGGTGCGGATGATTACGTCACCAAACCGTTCCATATTGAAGAAGTGGCGGCGCGCATGCAGGCGCTGTTACGCCGCAACAGCGGGCTGGCTTCACAGGTTATCTCCATTCCGCCTTTCCAGGTGGATCTCTCCCGGCGCGAGCTCTCAATTAACGATGAAGCGATCAAGCTGACCGCATTCGAATACACCATTATGGAAACGCTGATCCGTAACAGCGGCAAGGTAGTGAGCAAAGACTCCTTAATGCTCCAGCTCTACCCTGACGCTGAGCTGCGCGAGAGTCACACCATCGACGTGCTGATGGGGCGTTTGCGTAAGAAAATTCAGGCGCAGTATCCGCAGGATGTGATTACCACCGTCCGCGGTCAGGGCTACCTGTTTGAATTACGCTAAATGAGACGGATTTTGCGCCATATTCTGCCCCTCTCGCTGCGGGTTCGCTTTTTACTGGCTACGGCCGCGGTGGTGTTGGTGCTGTCGCTCTCCTACGGTATGGTCGCCCTCGTAGGGTACAGCGTCAGCTTCGATAAAACGACCTTTCGTCTGTTACGCGGCGAAAGCAATCTGTTTTATACCCTGGCGAAATGGGAAGACAACCACATCACCGTTGAAATGCCGGAAAATCTGAATCAGCAGAGTCCAACCCTGGCCATGATTTATAACGAAAAGGGAAAGTTGCTTTGGGCGCAGCGCGATATTCCGTGGCTGGTCAATAGCATTCGTCCTGAATGGCTCAAAACCAACGGATTTCATGAGATTGAAGCCGATCTCAACACCACCAGCACCCTGATCCGCGAAGATCGCTCAATGCAGCAAAAGCTCAATGAAATCCGCGCTGACGATGCCGAGACGGAGATGACGCACTCGGTGGCGATCAATATCTACCCGGCGACCATGAACATGCCGCAGTTGACCATTGTGGTGATTGACACCATCCCGGTTGAGCTAAAACGTTCCTATAAGGTCTGGGGCTGGTTCGTTTATGTTCTCGCCGCAAACCTGCTGCTGGTGATCCCGCTGCTTTGGGTGGCGGCGTGGTGGAGCTTGCGTCCTATTGAGTCCCTGGCGCGAGAGGTGCGCGAGCTTGAGGAACATCATCGTGAAAAGCTCAACCCGGAGACCACCCGTGAGCTGACCAGCCTGGTGCGTAACCTCAATCGCCTGCTGAAAAGCGAGCGTGAACGCTATGATAAGTACCGTACGACCCTGACCGACCTCACGCACAGCCTGAAAACGCCGCTGGCCGTGATGCAAAGCACTCTGCGTTCAATGCGCAGCTCAAAGCTGAGCGTCGATGATGCCGAGCCGGTGATGCTGGAACAGATCAGCCGAATCTCGCAGCAAATTGGCTATTATCTGCACCGCGCCAGCATGCGTTCCGGCAGCGCGCTCCTAAGCCGCGAGCTGCACCCGGTAGCCCCGCTGCTGGATAATCTCACGTCCGCGCTCAACAAGGTGTATCAGCGTAAAGGGGTGAATATCAGCCTCGATATTTCGCCTGAGATTAGCTTTGTCGGCGAAAAAAATGACTTTATGGAAGTGATGGGCAACCTGTTGGATAACGCCTGCAAGTACTGCCTGGAGTTTGTGGAAGTGTCGGCGCGCCAGACGGATAACGAATTACATATTATCGTCGAGGATGATGGCCCGGGGATCCCGCGCAATAAACGTGATGTGGTGTTCGATCGCGGTCAGCGTGCGGATACGCTGCGTCCCGGTCAGGGGGTGGGATTAGCCGTGGCCCGCGAGATTGTCGACCAGTACGATGGCAAAATCGAAACCAGCGAAAGCTTGCTGGGTGGGGCCAGAATGGAAGTGATTTTTGGTCGACAGCAGCCCACTTCGGACGATAGTTAACCCGTTATGTGAAAAATGCGAGGATCTCGCAGCCGGGGGCCTGAGCTTCCGTTATAATCCGAGTCAGTAAGAGCCTGCGGAATAAAAAAATATGGATTATCACTTAACACTTAACTGGCCCGAATTTATCGAACGTTACTGGCAAAAGCGCCCGGTGGTTCTGAAACGCGGGTTCAGCAACTTTGTCGACCCTATCTCGCCTGACGAGCTGGCCGGTCTGGCCATGGAAAACGAAGTCGACAGCCGCCTGGTCAGCCACCAGGACGGGAAATGGCAGGTCAGCCACGGTCCTTTCGAAAGCTACGATCACCTCGGCGAAAGCAACTGGTCGCTGCTGGTACAGGCGGTCAACCACTGGCACGAGCCAACTGCCGCGCTAATGCGCCCGTTCCGCGCCCTGCCCGACTGGCGAATGGACGATCTGATGATCTCCTTCTCTGTACCGGGCGGCGGCGTGGGTCCGCATCTGGACCAGTACGACGTGTTTATCATTCAGGGTACGGGCCGCCGCCGCTGGCGCGTGGGCGAAAAAGTGCCAATGAAACAGCACTGCCCGCACCCGGATCTGCTTCAGGTGGATCCGTTCGAAGGAATTATCGACGAAGAGCTGGAGCCGGGCGATATCCTCTACATTCCGCCGGGATTCCCTCACGAAGGTTACTCCCTGGAGAACTCGCTGAACTACTCCGTTGGATTCCGCGCGCCGAGCGGCCGCGAGATGATCAGCGGCTTTGCCGACTATGTTCTGCAGCGCGAGCTGGGCAGCTATCGCTACAGCGATCCGGATGTACCTGCGCGAGAGCATCCGGCAGATATCGTGCCAGAAGAGCTGGATAAACTGCGCGGCATGATGCTGGATCTGATCAACGAGCCGGAACACTTTAAACAATGGTTTGGCGAGTTTATCAGCCAGTCCCGCCACGAGCTGGACGTTGCGCCACCGGAGCCGCCGTATCAGGCGGACGAGATTTACGATGCGCTCCAGCAAGGCGACAAGCTGGTACGTCTGGGCGGATTGCGCGTGCTGCGCATCGGTGAAGAGGTGTTCGTCAACGGCGAGAAGCTGGACTCTCCGCACCGACCGGCGCTGGAAGCCATTGCCAGCCATCTGGTGTTGACTGCCGACACCTTTGGCGATGCGCTGGAAGATCCGTCCTTCCTCGCGATGCTGGCCGCGCTGGTCAACAGCGGGTACTGGTTCTTTGAGGACTGAGTTATGATATGTGCCGGGTGGCGGCTAGGTATGAACCGGAAACATGGGTAACACTTTAGACCGGATACATGGGTAACAGTTATAACTGGCATAGAAGAGGAGACTCGCTATGCCCTGGACTGAGACCCGACCTATGCAACGCCTTGATTTTATCCGTGCCTGCCATGCAGGTACGGACTCATTCTCCGCTCTTTGCCGCCTTTTTGGCATCAGCCGTAAAACCGGCTATAAATGGCTTCAGCGTTTTGACCCCTCTGACCTGTCATCTCTCTCTGACCGATCGCGTGCACCACACTCCCACTCCCGGACGGTTCCTGATGATATTGCCGGACACCTGACTGCCCTGCGTCAAAAACACCCTGACTGGGGCCCTAAAAAACTGCGGATGTGGCTGCTCAATCATCACGTCGATTTTACCGTACCTGCTGCCAGCACTATCGGCGATATCCTCAAGCGTGAAGGCCTGGTTCCGGATAAAAAGCGAAAACGCAGAACACCGGGTAATCGGCAGCCTCTGACCATCATCAGTGAGAACAATCAGGTCTGGAGTGCTGATTTTAAAGGCAAGTTCAGGCTGCTGAGCCGGGAATACTGCCATCCCTTCACCCTGACCGACAATCACAGCCGGTATCTTCTGAGCTGCCGGGGAACGGACCGGGAGAGCGAGCCCTTCGTCAGGCAGTGCCTGACGGATGCGTTCCTGGAGTACGGTCTGCCGGAAGTCCTGAGAACGGATAATGGTCAGCCGTTCGCGGGAACAGGTATCGCCGGGTTAAGTCGCCTTGCAGTCTGGCTGATAAAGCTGGGCATCAGACCGGAACGTATCAGAAAGGGGCATCCGGAAGAAAACGGCCGTCATGAGCGAATGCACCGCTCGCTGAAAAGTGCAGTGAAACAGGGCAACACCTTCATGACGATGGAAGAACAACAGCGGTGGTTCAGTGACTACCGGGAAGAGTTTAACTACGAAAGGCCGCATGAAGCCCTGGCGGGTGCAACGCCCGGAACGGTGTGGAAGCCTTCAGGCCGTCACTGGGATGGCAGGGTTCCTGAATATGCTTATCCGGAAGGAGGTACGGTCTACAGGGTGAAATCAAGGGGGACACTCTATATGGGGAAAAAGGGGACGGTGTTCCTGAGTGAAGCGCTGACTGATGAGTACATCATGCTGGAAGAACAAGATGATGGCCTTGAGGCCATCATCTTTAACGGAATAACGCTTGCGTACTATGACCGAAAAACCCAGAGTGTGCTCCGGATAGACTAAAAAGTGTTACCTATGTTCCCGGTCTGATCTGTCACCTTTGTATCCGGTCATACCCTTCGCTTACCGGGCCTACGATCCGAATGTAGGCCGGGTAAGGCGTAGCCGCCACCCGGCTTTTCACTTCCGCTCACCCGCCGCAAAATCCTCGATCTCTCCCGCCCAATCCACCGGATACAACCCTTCAGCCACATCGCGATGAAACGTTGAAAAAGGCCAGTCAATAACCTTACTGACATAGCCATGCTTCACCGGATTGATGTAGACGTAATCCATATGTCGCAGGTAATCCTTTTCATTGCGAATGGTGTGCTCCCAGAAACGCGGCTGCCATACGTGGCGCATGTCGATGTTGCGGCTAAACGTTTTTTTGATATCACGCCAGCGTGCCGAAAAGTCGCTATCTCCTTCCGGTAAGGTCCAGATACAGTGCATATGCTCAGGCAGAATAACCCATGCGTTGATTGTGAACGGCTTTGCACGTTTAACCAAAGAGGTGGCAGCGCGCAGACTGTCGATATAACGGGTAAGCAAATCGCTCTGGCGGTTTTGCAAGTTGACGGTGAAAAACCATGTACCGCCGGGGATATAGTGGCGACGATAGTTTGACATGGGCACTCCTTGCCTCATTGTCGGGTGGCGGCTTCGCCTTACCCGACCTACGATCCGAATGTAGGCCCGGTAAGCGTAGCGCCACCGGGCGTTTTTTAGCCTTTAGCAGTAAGTTCCGCTATCCGCACTATCACCTTCACTGCTTTTTCCATCCCTTCCAGAGTCACAAACTCATGCTTGCCGTGGTAGTTATAGCCACCGGTAAACAGGTTCGGGCACGGCAGTCCCATAAACGACAGCTGAGAACCGTCGGTGCCGCCGCGAATCGGCTTCAGCTGCGGTTCAATATCACAGTCGCGCATCGCCTGCTGGGCGATATCAAGAATGTGCGGATGGGCCATCACCTTCTCGCGCATATTGTAATAGCTATCTTCGATAATGAGCTCAATATAGCAATCAGGGTGTAATCCTTTACCAACCTTCTTAGCGATCTCCATCATCTTGCGCTTGCGGGCTTCAAAGGCTTTGCGGTCGAAATCGCGGATGATGTAGTGCATCTGCGCGCTGTCCACGGTGCCTTTGATGCTGGTGAGGTGATAAAAACCCTCGTAACCTTCGGTCTGTTCAGGGCTCTCTTCCGCCGGGACTTCCGCATGAATACGCGACGCCAGCGACAGGGCGTTCACCATGACGCCTTTCGCCGAACCGGGGTGAACGTTGTTACCGACAATTTTGATCGTAACGGACGCGGCATTGAAGTTTTCATACTCCAGTTCACCGACGCCGCCGCCGTCAACGGTATAGGCCCACTGCGCGTTAAAGGCTTCCACGTCGAAGTGCTTCGCGCCTTTGCCGACCTCTTCGTCCGGCGTAAAGGCCACGCGGATATCTCCGTGCGGGATATTTTTCTCTTTCAGCACCGCCAGCGCGGTCATGATCTCCGCGATGCCCGCCTTGTCATCCGCTCCCAGCAGCGTTTTACCGTCGGTGGTGATCAGCGTCTGACCGAGCAGCTGGTGCAGCACCGGGAACATCACCGGAGACAGCACTTCGTCGCCAATACCCAGCGCAATATCGCCGCCGCGGTAGTTTTCCACGATCTGCGGGTTAACATGCTTACCGCTAAAATCCGGAGAGGTGTCGACATGGGAGATAAAGCCAATCGCCGGAATATCACCCGGCATATTCGCCGGCAGCGTTCCCATCACAGTGCCTTTTTCGCTTAACGTGACGTTGACCAGCCCCATGGCGTCAAGCTGCTCTTTAAGCAGGTTTAACAACTTCCACTGGCCTTCGGTGCTCGGCACCTGGCGGACACCCGGCTTAGATTGGGTATCCAGCGAAACATACTGTAAAAAACGCTCAAGTAATTTATCCATGCAGTCACCCTCACTTTTTGTGACAACATTATCAGTAAGCATCAAAACGCAAATATTGCGTCAGGTCACTTTTATCCCGCAAACGAGAACTTTTTACGTTTATATCTTTATACGTTAATAAATGTAGCTTATGAATCAGTGACAAGGATTGGCGATTACGGGGGATTGCCGTAGAATGTCCGCCCTCATTACGAGTCACCAAGGTGGTTACACACAAACCCCGCTTCAGTCTGCTGCCTGAGGCGTCTATATGGGACAGCGCAAAAATTGAATACACAATCCCGTTCTCGTTCACCGCTGGTGCAACTGGAACGAATTCGTAAAAGCTTTGATGGCAAAGACGTCATTTCCGACCTCAACCTGACCATCAATGATGGTGAGTTTCTTACGCTGCTTGGCCCTTCCGGCTGCGGCAAAACCACCGTACTGCGCCTTATCGCCGGGCTGGAAAGCGTTGATAATGGCCGCATCCATCTTGAGAACCAGGACATAACCCAGGTTCCTGCCGAAGATCGCCACGTCAATACCGTCTTTCAGAGCTATGCCCTGTTCCCGCACATGACCGTGTTTGAGAACGTGGCGTTTGGCCTGCGGATGCAAAAGACCCCGGCTAATGAGATTGAACCGCGCGTCACCGACGCCCTGCGCATGGTACAGCTGGAAGCGTTTGCCCAGCGTAAGCCCCACCAGCTCTCCGGCGGTCAGCAGCAGCGCGTGGCGATTGCCCGCGCCGTGGTCAATAAACCGCGCCTGCTTCTGCTGGATGAATCCCTCTCCGCGCTGGACTACAAGCTGCGCAAGCAGATGCAGAACGAGCTGAAAGCGCTACAGCGCAAGCTTGGCATCACCTTTGTCTTCGTCACCCACGACCAGGAAGAGGCACTGACCATGTCAGACCGTATTGTGGTGATGCGCGACGGCAAGATTGAACAGGACGGTACGCCGCGCGAAATCTACGAAGAGCCGAAAAACCTGTTTGTCGCCAGCTTCATTGGCGAAATCAATATCTTTAACGCCACGGTGATTGAGCGTCTGGGCGACAAGCGCGTGCGCGCCAGCGTTGAAGGACGCGAGTGCAATATCACGGTGAATTTCCCCGTCGAAAAGGGACAAAAGCTCAACGTTCTGCTGCGCCCGGAAGATCTGCGCGTCGATGAAATTCACGGCAATACCGAGGCCGAAGGGTTAATCGGCTATATCCGCGAGCGCAACTACAAAGGGATGACGCTGGAATCTGTCGTCGAGCTGGAGAACGGCAAAATGGTAATGGTCAGCGAATTCTTTAACGAGGACGATCCTGACTTCGACCACTCTCTCGACCAGAAAATGGTTATCAACTGGGTAGAAAGCTGGGAGGTTGTGCTGGCCGATGAAGAACACAAGTAAGTTCCAGAAGGTGGTGATTGCCACTATCGTCGGTTGGCTTGTGCTGTTTGTCTTTTTACCCAACCTGATGATCGTTGCCACCAGCTTCCTGACCCGGGACGATACAAACTTCGTTTCGCTGGTCTTTACGCTGGACAACTACGCGCGCCTGCTCGATCCGCTCTATTTCGACGTGCTGCTGCACTCGCTTAATATGGCGCTGATCGCCACCGTCGCCTGCCTGCTGCTGGGGTACCCTTTCGCATGGTTCCTGGCCAGGCTGCCACAAAAGGTGCGCCCGCTGCTGCTGTTTCTGCTGATTGTGCCGTTCTGGACTAACTCGCTGATTCGCATCTACGGGCTGAAAATCTTCCTCAGCACCAAAGGCTACCTCAATGAATTTCTGCTGTGGCTGGGGGTGATTGATACGCCGATACGCATCATGTTTACCCCGAGCGCGGTGATCGTTGGTCTGGTCTATATCCTGCTGCCGTTTATGGTGATGCCGCTCTACTCCAGCATCGAGAAGCTTGATAAACCGCTGCTGGAGGCGGCAAAAGACCTGGGGGCTAACAAGCTTCAGACCTTCATCCGCATTATTATTCCGCTGACCATGCCCGGCATTATTGCCGGCTGTCTGCTGGTAATGCTTCCGGCGATGGGCCTGTTCTACGTGTCCGACCTGATGGGCGGAGCGAAAAACCTGCTGATCGGTAACGTGATTAAGAGTCAGTTCCTGAACATCCGCGACTGGCCGTTCGGTTCCGCGACAAGCATTACGCTGACGGTAGTGATGGGGCTGATGCTGCTGGTCTACTGGCGCGCGTCGCGCCTGCTGAATAAAAGGGTGGAACTCGAATGATCGGTCGACTGCTTCGCGGCGGTTTTATGACCGCCATCTACGCCTATCTTTATATCCCGATTATCATTTTAATCGTGAACTCTTTTAACAGCTCGCGGTTCGGGATTAACTGGCAGGGATTTACCACCAGCTGGTACAGCCTGCTGATGAACAACGACAGCCTGCTGCAGGCAGCCCAGCACTCGCTGACGATGGCGATCGTCTCCGCCACCTTCGCCACGCTGATTGGCTCCCTCACCGCCGTGGCGCTGTACCGCTATCGCTTTCGCGGCAAGCCGTTCGTCAGCGGCATGCTGTTTGTGGTGATGATGTCGCCGGACATCGTGATGGCGATTTCGCTGCTGGTGCTGTTTATGCTGCTGGGCGTACAGCTTGGCTTCTGGTCGCTGCTGTTTTCCCATATCACCTTCTGCCTGCCGTTTGTGGTGGTGACTGTTTTCGCGCGCCTGAAAGGGTTCGACGTGCGCATGCTGGAGGCGGCGAAGGATCTGGGCGCCAGCGAAATGACCATCCTGCGCAAAATCATCCTGCCGCTGGCGATGCCCGCCGTGGCGGCAGGATGGCTGCTCAGCTTTACGCTGTCGATGGATGACGTGGTGGTCTCCTCCTTCGTGACCGGGCCGAGCTATGAAATTCTGCCGTTGAAGATCTATTCGATGGTCAAAGTCGGCGTGTCGCCAGAGGTGAACGCGCTGGCGACCATTCTGCTGGTGTTTTCGCTGGTTCTGGTGATCGCCAGCCAGGTTATTGCTCGTGATAAAACAAAACCTCAGGGGACAATGAAATGAAAAAAATGCTCGCCGCTGCGGCGCTGGTGCTTGGCATGGGAGCGGCGCACGCTGATGACAGCAAAACGCTCTACTTCTACAACTGGACCGAGTATGTGCCGCCAGGCCTGCTGGAGCAGTTCACCAAAGAGACTGGCATTAAGGTTATCTACTCGACCTACGAGTCGAATGAAACCATGTATGCCAAGCTGAAAACCTATAAAGACGGTGCATACGATCTGGTCGTTCCCTCCACCTACTTTGTCGACAAAATGCGCAAAGAGGGGATGATCCAGAAGATCGATAAAACGAAGCTAACCCATTTTTCAAACCTCGATCCGGAGATGCTCAACAAGCCGTTCGACCCGAATAACGACTACTCCATTCCGTACATCTGGGGCGCAACGGCGATTGGCGTTAACAGCGAGGCCATCGATCCGAAAACGGTCACCGGCTGGGCCGACCTGTGGAAACCGGAATACAAAGGCAGCCTGTTGTTAACCGACGATGCGCGCGAAGTATTCCAGATCGCGCTGCGTAAACTCGGCTTTTCCGGTAATACCACCGATCCGAAAGAGATCGATGCGGCTTACAACGAGCTGAAAAAGCTGATGCCTAACGTGGCGGCATTCAACTCAGATAACCCGGCAAACCCGTATATGGAAGGTGAAGTGAACCTGGGGATGGTGTGGAACGGCTCTGCGTATGTTGCCCGCCAGGCCGGTACGCCGCTGGAGGTGGTCTGGCCGAAGGAAGGCGGCATCTTCTGGATGGATAGCCTTGCGATCCCGGCCAACGCGAAGAACGTGGACGGCGCGCTGAAGCTGATCAACTTCCTGTTGCGCCCGGACGTGGCGAAACAGGTTGCCGAGACGATTGGCTACCCGACGCCAAACCTGGCCGCCCGCAAGCTGCTGAAGCCTGACGTGGCTAACGATAAGTCACTCTATCCGGATGCCGACACCATCAGCAAAGGTGAATGGCAGAACGACGTTGGTGACGCGAGTCGCCTTTACGAAGAGTATTATCAGAAGTTAAAAGCAGGTCGTTAATGCAATACATAACGGGCGACGCAGCGTCGCCCGTTACTCTTACAGCCCCTTCAGAAGCTTATCCACAAAGGCCGGCACGACTTCACTCGCCAGGCCGTATTGCTTCTCTTCAAACTCGCTGCCCACCTGACTTGGCTCCAGATTGAGCTCGACCGTATGCGCCCCGTGCAGCCGCGCTTCGTGAACAAACCCCGCCGCCGGGTAAACGTGACCCGATGTGCCAATAGCAATAAACACGTCCGTCATCGCCAGCGCGCTGTAGATCTCATCCATCCCCAGCGGCATTTCGCCAAACCAGACCACGTGCGGACGCAGGCGCGACGGGAACTGGCAGCAGTGGCATTTGTCTTCCGGCAGCACGTCCTCTTTCCAGTCCAGCACCTGACCGCTCCAGGCGCAGCGAACCTTGAGCAGCTCACCGTGCATGTGGATGATGTTCTTGTTGCCGGCCCGCTCGTGCAGGTTATCGATATTCTGCGTCACCAGCAGAAAACGATCCCCCAGCGCCTCTTCCAGCTTCGCCAGCGCCAGATGCGCCGCGTTCGGCGCAATCTCAGGCTGCTGAAGCTGTCGGCGGCGAGCGTTGTAAAACGCCTGCACGAGATCCGGATCGCGGGCAAAGCCTTCCGGCGTCGCCACGTCCTCGACACGGTGCTCTTCCCACAGCCCGTCCGCTGCACGGAAGGTCTGAATTCCTGACTCGGCGGAGATCCCCGCGCCGGTCAGCACCACCACTCTGGGTTTATCCATCGCTTCTGGCATTATTCTGTCTCTGAAAAAGATCCGCTGGCGCAAGCGCTCTCGTAAGCGGCGTTTGTTTTTGCGAAAACGGCTGAGTCGACCCTGGCGACGCGACAGCATAAAGACCTCGTAAACTAATCGGTGAGATGAAGGAATGCGGCTCCGCGCATGCCTCCTGCGTCCCCGTGGCGCGCACGTTCAATACGCGGCACGCGGGCGACCGGCAATAAATGTCGGGGCAGACGCCCGGACAACCTTTCCGTAATCGCGGTAAAGTTTGATAGCCCTCCCCCGATCACCAGCAGATCCGGGTCGACGATGGTGAGAATATTTCCCAGACACACCGCCAGCAGATCCAGATAACGCTCGACGTGTTCACGCGCCTGCGCATCCCCCTGCTCCCACAGGGTAATGATTTGAGGGGCCTCAAGTTTCTGATGATAGAAGTGTTCGTAAAGCCATGCAAACCCGCGGCCGGAGAGGTAGTTCTCAATACAGCCGTGCTGGCCGCAGCCGCAGCGGGTCAGCGGGAAGTCACGCCCCACCACCTCCAGCGCATCCACCGGGAGACGGATATGACCAAATTCCCCGGTTATGTAGCTGCGCCCGGTAATAGGCTTACCGTTGATGACAATCCCCCCGCCGACGCCGGTACCGAGGATCAGCCCCATCACCAGCGGATATTGACGGAACTCATCGTCCCAGGCTTCAGAGAGGGCAAAGCAGTTGGCATCGTTGTCTAAACGCACGTCGCGTTCAAGGAGGGCTGAAAGATCGGCGCGCAGCGGTTTACCGCTGGCGGCAGGCACGTTGGCGGCATACAGCGTGCCGTCATCGGTTTCGGGCATCCCCGGGATCCCGATACCGACGCTACCTTTCATGCCAAAGCGTTCATCCGCCTGCGCAACCAGCGCGGCAATGGCGGTTAAAAATTCATCGTAGCTTTCGCGCGGGGTGGGAACGCGGGTTTCCCACTGCAGTTTGAGGTTTTTATCAAACACGCCGAGCGCAATCTTGGTGCCGCCAATATCAAATCCATAATACATAGTGCATTCCTCTTTCTGACATAGCGGCCTCAGGACCGCTACACCATGACGTAATTACTGGCCACTTAATACCCTCGCCGGATCGATTCGGCTTGCGCGACGCGCCGGATACCAGCTTGCCAGCAGACTCAGTAAAAGTGCTGTAAGCAGCACATAAAAAACGTCCAGCCAGTGCAGTTCAGACGGCAGGAAGTCAATAAAATAGATGTCACCGGACAGGAACTGGTGGCCGATTAGCTTTTCAATTCCGTTGATAATCGGCGTCAGCTGCAGGGAAACCACCACGCCAATCACCACGCCGCACAGGCTGCCGAACAGCCCCGCCAGCAAACCATACCAGACGAAGATGGCGCGAATAAGACCGTCTTTTGCCCCGAGGGTACGCAGCACGGCGATGTCGCCGCTCTTGTCCTTAACCGCCATCACCAGCGTCGAGACGATATTAAAGCACGCCACGCCAATCACCAGCACCATCGCCAGATACATAATCGCGCGGATCATCTGGATATCACGGTACATATACCCGTAAGTACCGATCCAGCTTTTGATATAGACATAGTTATTGGTGACGCTGCCGGCATCGCGCACCAGTTTGTTGGCGTTAAAGACGTCGTTCACCTTAATGGCAATGCCCGTCACGCTGTCACCCATGTCGAGATACTGGCGCGCATCTTCCAGCGGCACCATCGCAAAGCTATGGTCAAGCTGGCCGCTCAGCTGGAGAATACCGGTGACGTGCAGGCGCACGCGCTTGGGCTGCTGCAGTTTGTGGTCAGCGCTGGCGTTGGGGATCATGATTGACACCCAGTCGCCCTGCTTCACCTTCAGGGCATCGGCAACGCCTTTGCCCATGATGATCTGCTGCTCGCCGGCCTTAAAGTTCGCCCACGCGCCGTTCTGCACATAGTTCGGCAGCGCGCTCAGTCGCGCTTCCTGGGCGGGGTTGACCCCTTTCACCTGGATGGCGCGCAGGTTTACCCCGCTCTCTACCAGCCCGGTAAAGTTAATGTAGGGCGCGGCCGCCGCAATGCCGGGCACTTTTTCCACTTTAGTCAGGGCGTCGCTCCAGTTGGCCCACGGCTGGTTAACCGGCTCGATTTCCCCGTGCGGCACCACCGCCAGAATGCGGTTATTCAGCTCCCGCTCAAAGCCGTTCATGGCGCTTAAGCCCACAATCAGCACCGCCACGCCCAGCGCAATACCGATGGTCGAAATGACGGAGATGAGCGACACCATGCCGCCGCGACGGCGGCCGCGGCTAAAGCGTAACCCGATAAGTAACGATAACGGTGACGCCATTACTCCGCCCCCATCAGGGTTAGTTCCGCGTTCAGATGACCGTCGCGCATCTCAAGCTGGCGCCCCATGCGTTTTGCCAGCTGCAGATCGTGGGTCACCACCAGAAACGCAGTCCCCTGCGAGGCGTTCAGCTCGCCGAGAAGCTGGAAAATACTGTCCGCATTGCGCGCGTCCAGGTTACCGGTCGGTTCATCCGCCAGCACCAGGCGCGGATTATTGACCAGCGCGCGGGCAATCGCCACGCGCTGGCGCTCGCCGCCGGAAAGCTCTGACGGACGATGGTTACCGCGATGCCCCAGCCCTACCGCTTTCAGCATGTCGCTGGCGCGGGCATTAATTTCTGCCGGTTTCTTTTTGCCAATCAGCAGCGGCATCGCCACGTTTTCCAGCGCCGTGAAATCCGGCAGCAGGTGGTGGAACTGGTAGATGAAGCCCAGCTCGCGGTTACGCAGCTCGGCCTTCGCTGCAGAGGACATTTTGCTCATCGGCTGGCCGGAAAAGATCACGTCGCCGCTGGTTGGCGTATCGAGCCCGCCCAGCAGGTGCAGCAGCGTACTTTTGCCCGAGCCGGAGCTGCCGACAATCGCCATCATCTCGCCCTCACCCACGCTAAAGCTCACATTGTGCAGCACGTCGGTCTGCACAGTGCCTTCCTGATAGCGTTTGGACAGGTTGTCGCATTGCAACAGGATCTTATTCATAACGTAAAGCCTCAGCGGGTTGGGTGGCGGCAGCGCGCCAGGAAGGATAAAGCGTAGAAAGCAGCGCAATGGCCATCGCGGCCAGCGCAATCCCGACCACCTGCAGCGGCTCGATAGCCACCGGCAGCGCCGCGCCGTCAAGCAGCGCGCCGATGATCGGCATTAAGTTATTAAGCTGGCTGGCAAGCAGTGCCCCCAGCACGGCGCCGAGCAGCGCGCCGATGATACCGGCACTGGCCCCCTGCACCATAAACACCGCCATGATCTGGCGCGGCGTGAGCCCCTGAGTTTGCAGAATGGCGACTTCGCCCTGCTTCTCCATCACCATCAGGCCCAGCGAGGTGATAATGTTAAATGCAGCCACGGCGACGATCAGGCTCAGCAGCAGCCCCATCATGTTTTTTTCCATTCGCACGGCCTGGAACAGTTCGCCTTTACGCTCGCGCCAGTCCTGCCATTTGGTGCCGTCCGGCAGTTTCTGCTGGCTGAGGGTATCGACCTTCAGCGGCTGATCGAGCCACAGGCGCCAGCCGGTGATGTTTCCCGCCGGGTAACGCATCAGACGTGACGCGTCCTGGATATTCACCAGCATCTGATAGCCGTCAACTTCGCTGTTGGCGGCAAAGGTGCCGACCACGTTAAACAGGCGCTGGCTTGGCAAACGTCCCATCGGCGTAAACTGGCTTGCGGACGGCACCATCACGCGCAGCTGGTCGCCACGGTTGACGCCAAGCTGTCCGGCAAGCTGCTCACCCAGAATCACGTTGTACTTTCCGGCTTCCAGATCGGTCTGCTTGACGTTAACCAGGAACGGCGTCAGCGGGTCTTTTTGCACCGGGTCAATTCCCAGCATCACGCCGACCGCCACGCTGCGGGCACTTTGCAGCACCACGTCGCCCGTTGTGAGCGGCGCAACGCGCGTGACGCCCTGTAGCTTCGCCGCGCTTTCCGGCAGCTGTTGCGGGTTCACCGAACCGTTGGTGGAGGAGAGAACGGCCTGCGGCATCAGCCCCAGGATGTTGTTTTGCAGCTCGCGCTCGAAGCCATTCATAACGGAAAGTACCGTCACCAGTGCCATCACGCCAAGCGTAATGCCAATAGTCGAAAGCCAGGAGACAAAGCGACCGAAGCGGTCCGCGGCGCGCCCACGCATGTAACGTAAGCCTATGAAGAGTGCGACAGGTTGATACATGAAGTCCGTCTGTTTGCTGATAGCAGACCCACGAGTATATAAGCGAATCCGTTAAGGGTAAATGACTGAAACCGTAAGCTTTGGTAATCATTTTTCTGAAAAATTCAGATAAATCAGAGTGCTATTGTCTGAATCGTCACCATACAGCCTCCACCTTTTCCGAAAAACCACCTGATACAGACTGTTACCCGTTACATCCCGGCTTCGTTTAACAACAATTGCTCGTTCGTTTATGGCAATAAGGTAGTCGCGAACAATGAAGCAAAAAGCATTATGGATTAACCAGATAAAAGGGCTCTGTATCTGCCTGGTGGTTATCTATCATTCGGTCATCACCTTTTACCCGCATCTGAGCGGGCTGCAACACCCGCTCTCCGCTCTTCTCGCCAAATGCTGGGTCTATTTTAACCTCTATCTCGCCCCGTTCCGTATGCCGGTCTTCTTCTTTATCTCCGGCTATCTGATCCGTCGTTATATTGATGAGGTAGACTGGCGCACCAGCCTCGACAAGCGGATCTGGAGCATTGTCTGGGTTCTGGCGCTGTGGGGCGTCCTGCAATGGCAAGCGCTGACCCACCTGAATGCCTGGCTGGCGCCTGACCGCGAGCTTGCCACCTCGTCGAATGCGGCCTACGCCGACTCGTTCTCAGGCTTTGTGCTGGGGATGGTCACCGCCAGCACCAGCCTGTGGTATCTGTATGCTCTGGTGGTCTACTTCACGCTGTGTAAACTGCTGAGCCGCTGGAAGCTGCCGGTACTCGGACTGCTGGCGCTGGCGAGCATCGCGATCAACTTCCTGCCTCTGCCGTGGTGGGGAATGAACAGCGTGGTACGCAACATGATCTACTACAGCATGGGGGCGTGGTATGGCGCGGAGCTGATGACGTGGATGAAAAGCTTCAACCTGCGCCGCACCTGGCTGGCAACTGGCGCTTTCGCGGCCGTCTCCGTGGTGCTGTGGTTTGCAAACGTTCCTCTCCTGCTTTCCCTGCTGTCGATTGTGTTGATCATGAAGCTGTTCTATAGCTTCGAGCAGCGCTATGCCGTGCATCCTAACAACCTGCTGAACGTGATTGGCTCAAACACCATTGCGATCTATACCACCCACCGCATATTAATAGAGGCCTTCAGCCTGATCCTGATTGGCGAGATGAATGCCGCCCTGTGGCCGATCTGGGCAGAACTGTGCTTAATACTGGTCTACCCGTTTGCCAGCCTGCTTATCTGTACCCTTGCCGGGCTCGGGGTGCGTAAAATCTCCACCGCGCTGTTCGGGGACGTTTTCTTCTCTCCTCCGTCTACGCGGAGCCTGTCACCTGCCACCCGTTAATGCCCCTCCGCCCCCGTTTTGGGGGCGTTTAGCCCTGCCGTGCGGTTACGATTTGCTTATGTAAAACGATCGAGGATAATAAAGACATTGCGTATCAGTGATATGCCCCAATACTGTTGGTATATCCATAAGAGACTCTGACATAGCCATGCCTGAACACTATCGTTATTCCTTGCCCGTCAAAGCGGGCGACCAGCGTCAGCTGGGTGAACTCACGGGCGCGGCGTGCGCCACGCTGGTGGCAGAAATCGCCGAGCGGCACCCTGGCCCGGTGGTACTGGTTGCCCCGGATATGCAAAACGCCCTGCGCCTGCACGACGAAATCCGCCAGTTCACCGATAGCCTGGTGTTCAGCCTGGCCGACTGGGAAACGCTGCCTTATGACAGCTTCTCTCCGCATCAGGAGATCATCTCCTCGCGCCTGTCGACCCTGTATCAACTCCCGACTATGCAGCGCGGCGTGCTGATTGTGCCGGTCAATACCCTGATGCAACGCGTCTGCCCGCACAGCTATCTGCACGGTCACGCGCTGGTGATGAAAAAAGGCCAGCGCCTGTCTCGCGACACCCTGCGCGACCAGCTTGACGGTGCCGGCTATCGCCATGTCGATCAGGTCATGGAACACGGGGAATACGCGACCCGCGGCGCGTTGCTCGACCTTTACCCGATGGGCAGCGACCAGCCGTATCGTCTGGATTTCTTTGATGATGAAATCGACAGCCTGCGCGTGTTCGATGCCGACACCCAGCGCACGCTGGAGGAAGTGGAGTCTATCAATTTACTGCCCGCGCATGAGTTCCCGACGGACAAAACCGCCATCGAACTGTTCCGCAGCCAGTGGCGCGACAGGTTCGACGTGAAGCGTGATGCAGAACATATCTATCAGCAGGTCAGCAAAGGCACGCTCCCGGCCGGGATCGAATACTGGCAGCCGCTGTTCTTCAACGAGCCGCTGCCTGCCCTGTTCAGCTATTTCCCGGCGAATACGCTGATTGTAAACACCGGCGATATCGACGCCAGCGCCAGCCGCTTTGAAAGCGAAACCCGCGCGCGCTTCGAAAACCGGGGCGTTGACCCGATGCGTCCGCTCCTGCCGCCGGAAGCGCTGTGGCTGCGCACCGACGAGCTTAACGCCGAGCTGAAGCGCTGGCCGCGCATGCAGCTCAAAACCGACTCGCTCGCCGATAAAGCCGCCAATACGAACCTCGCCTTCCGGACGCTGCCGGACCTGGCCGTTCAGGCGCAGCAGAAATCGCCGCTGGATAATCTGCGCAAGTTCCTGGAGTCCTTTACCGGCCCGGTCGTGTTTTCCGTTGAGAGTGAAGGCCGCCGCGAAGCGCTCGGTGAGCTGCTGGGACGCATCAAAGTTGCGCCGAAGCGCATTCTGCGGTTAAGCGAAGCGACCGGGAATGGTCGTTACCTGATGATTGGCGCCGCCGAGCACGGGTTCATTGACACGCTCAAAAACCTGGCGCTGATTTGCGAAAGCGACCTGCTAGGCGAGCGCGTCGCGCGCCGTCGGCAGGACAGTCGTCGGACCATCAACCCGGACACGCTGATCCGTAACCTGGCCGAGCTGCATCCGGGCCAGCCGATTGTTCACCTGGAGCACGGCGTCGGACGCTATCAGGGGATGACCACGCTGGAAGCGGGCGGTATCAAAGGTGAGTACCTGATGCTGACCTACGCCAACGACGCCAAACTCTATGTGCCTGTTTCGTCCCTGCACCTTATCAGCCGCTACGCGGGCGGTGCGGAGGAGAACGCGCCGCTGCACAAGCTGGGCGGAGATGCCTGGGCGCGTGCGCGCCAGAAGGCAGCGGAGAAAGTGCGCGACGTGGCGGCCGAGCTGCTGGATATCTACGCCCAGCGCGCGGCCAAAGAGGGCTTCGCCTTTAAGCACGACAAAGAACAGTACCAGCTGTTCTGCGACAGCTTCCCGTTTGAAACCACGCCGGATCAGGCCCAGGCCATTAATGCCGTGCTGAGCGACATGTGCCAGCCGCTGGCAATGGACCGCTTAGTCTGCGGCGACGTCGGCTTCGGCAAAACCGAAGTGGCGATGCGCGCCGCCTTCCTTGCGGTGGAAAACAACAAGCAGGTGGCAGTGCTGGTGCCGACCACCCTGCTCGCCCAGCAGCACTTCGACAACTTCCGGGACCGTTTCGCCAACTGGCCGGTACGTATAGAGATGCTGTCGCGTTTTCGCAGCACTAAAGAGCAAACACAGATCCTGGAGCAGGCAAGCGAAGGCAAAATCGACATTCTGATCGGCACCCACAAGCTGCTGCAAAGCGACGTGAAGTGGAAAGATCTGGGGCTGCTGATCGTCGACGAGGAGCACCGCTTCGGGGTGCGTCATAAAGAGCGCATCAAAGCGATGCGCGCGGACGTCGACATCCTGACCCTGACCGCAACGCCGATCCCGCGCACGCTGAACATGGCGATGAGCGGCATGCGCGATCTGTCGATTATCGCCACGCCGCCGGCGCGCCGTCTGGCGGTAAAAACCTTTGTCCGCGAGTATGACAATCTGGTGGTGCGTGAGGCGATCCTGCGTGAAGTGCTGCGCGGCGGCCAGGTGTATTACCTGTATAACGACGTCGAAAATATCCAGAAAGCCGCCGACAGGCTGGCGGAACTGGTACCGGAGGCGCGCGTTGCCATCGGGCACGGGCAGATGCGCGAACGCGAGCTGGAACGGGTGATGAACGACTTCCACCACCAGCGCTTTAACGTGCTGGTGTGTACCACCATCATTGAGACCGGGATCGACATTCCGACCGCGAACACGATTATTATCGAACGCGCGGATCACTTTGGTCTGGCCCAGCTTCACCAGCTGCGCGGCCGCGTCGGGCGTTCGCACCATCAGGCCTACGCGTGGCTGTTGACACCGCATCCGAAAGCGATGACCACCGACGCGCAAAAGCGCCTGGAAGCCATCGCCTCGCTGGAAGATCTCGGCGCAGGCTTCGCGCTGGCCACGCACGATCTTGAGATCCGCGGTGCCGGCGAACTGCTGGGTGAAGATCAGAGCGGCTCCATGGAGACCATCGGCTTCTCGCTCTATATGGAGCTGCTGGAAAACGCGGTCGATGCCCTGAAGGCCGGACGTGAACCGTCTCTGGAAGATTTGACCAGCCAGCAGACCGAGGTTGAACTCCGCATGCCTTCCCTGCTGCCGGACGATTTCATTCCGGATGTGAATACCCGGCTGTCGTTCTACAAGCGTATCGCCAGTGCGAAAAATGAGAACGAGCTGGAAGAGATTAAGGTGGAGCTGATTGACCGCTTCGGCCTGCTGCCAGATGCGGCGAGAAACCTGCTGGATATCGCGCGCCTGCGCCAGCAGGCGCAGAAGCTGGGCATTCGCAAACTTGAAGGCAACGAAAAAGGCGGCGTAATTGAATTTGCCGAGAAGAATCACGTCAACCCGATGTGGCTGATCGGTCTGCTGCAAAAACAGCCGCAGCATTTCCGTCTGGATGGTCCAACCCGTCTGAAATTTACCCAGGAGCTGACGGAGCGCAAAACCCGCATGGACTGGGTGCGTAACTTTATGCGTCAGTTGGAAGAGAACGCCGTCGCATAACTCGCCCTTCCCCCCGTCAGTGCAGTGCTGCCGGGGGGACAATTTACAAATTCTTTGCACTTCATCCGATCTTCCCGACACACCCATTCGCCATAATTATCATTAACTTCTTATAAAACAATAACCTTATCGTTTGCATGGATTATGGTGATGATGACCTCTTCGCGTTTTACCCGCTGGATAACCCTGTTTGCGCTGGCGGCCACCGTCGCGGTTGCGCTTCCTGCGCGCGCAAACACCTGGCCCCTTCCCCCGCCCGGCAGCAAGGTGGTGGGTGAGAACCGCTTTCATGTGGTTGAAAACAATGGCGGTTCACTGGAAGCGATAGCCAAAAAATATAACGTCGGTTTTCTGGCCCTGCTGCAGGCGAACCCCGGCGTCGACCCGTACGTCCCGCGCGCGGGCAGCGTGCTGACCATCCCGTTACAGACTATCCTGCCGGATGCCCCGCGCGAAGGGATCGTGATCAACCTGGCGGAGCTGCGTCTGTACTATTACCCGCCGGGTAAAAATGAGGTTACCGTCTATCCTATCGGTATTGGTCAGCTGGGCGGCGATACGCTGACGCCGACGATGGTCACGACCGTCTCGGATAAACGCGCCAACCCAACCTGGACGCCGACGGCCAACATTCGCGCCCGGTATAAGGCCCAGGGCATCGATCTTCCTGCCGTGGTGCCGGCAGGCCCGGATAACCCGATGGGTCACCACGCGATCCGCCTTGCCGCGTACGGCGGCGTTTACCTGCTGCACGGGACGAACGCGGATTTTGGCATCGGCATGCGCGTCAGCTCCGGCTGTATTCGTCTGCGCGATAACGATATCAAAACGCTTTTTAACGTCGTTACGCCGGGAACGAAGGTGAATATTATCAATACGCCGATTAAGGTCTCTGAAGAGCCAGGCGGCGTGCGGCTGGTTGAGATTCACCAGCCGCTGTCAAAAAATATCGGCGACGATCCGCAGACGTTACCCATTAACCTGAATGCCGCGATGGTGAGCTTCAAAACGAATGCGAATACCGATAGTCTGGTGATGGAGCGCGCGATGGAGGCACGGTCAGGCATGCCGACCGATGTCACCCGGCATCACGATGTCGTCCCGCAGCCGATGTAAATCAGAAATAAAAAACGCCCTGCTGAGCAGGGCGTTTTTTATTGCAGTGGCATAAATGAGGGTTTATGCCCGGCTTATTTGTAGATTACAGCGGTGCCGTGCAGGGTGTTAGGGCCGGTCACAGAGGTGATGCGGTAAGATTTTGCACCCATTGCTTCCGCTTTTTGCGCCAGCTGATCTTCCAGTGAGCCCAGGTTAGTCCCGGCAGACGCAGAGATCGTCCCGACTTTATGCTGATCGGCTGGAGTGGATTGTACCTGTACAGCAGCAAAGCTTGCGAAAGAGAGTGAACTCAGGACAGCAGCAGCGATGAGGGTTTTTACGTTTTTCATAATGTTTACCTTTGGCAGATGAATTTAGAGGTCGTTATCTATTAAGTTAACGATCGATAGGTAAATCATAAGTGTGATCCAGCTCACGCGTCAACATATTTTTATAACGAGCATTAATTAAATTTTAAAGTCGTTATTTTTCATACATATATGATTAATTTATTTTTAAGCATTCTGCACTGGTGGTGGGTAGCGTTTATTTTTATAATGGTCATTCAACAAACCAACAGAGGACCAACGGCAAATGACAACCGACGTCACGAGTTGTGCGAAGAAAAGCCGTGGCCGACCAAAAGTGTTTGACAGGGATGCAGCGCTTGATAAGGCCATGACTCTCTTCTGGCAACATGGGTATGAAGCGACCTCGCTTTCCGATCTGGTAGAAGCCACCGGAGCCAAAGCGCCGACGCTTTATGCTGAATTTACCAATAAAGAGGGGCTGTTCAGGGCGGTGCTGGACAGGTACATTTCGCGCTTTGCGGCGAAACACGAAGCGCAGCTATTTTGTGAAGAGAAAAGTGTTGAACAGGCGCTACGGGATTACTTCACCGCCGTTGCCACCTGTTTCACCAGTAAAGAGACGCCCGCGGGCTGCTTTATGATTAACACCTCTGCCACCCTGGCGGCGGCGTCGAAAGAGATCGCCAATACGGTGAAATCGCGTCATGCAATGCAGGAAGAAACGCTCAGCGCATTTCTGGCTCAGCGCCAGCAGCGCGGTGAAATCCCTGCGCAATGCAATCCTCAGCTGTTGGCGCAATACCTGAGCTGTATTTTGCAGGGGATGTCGATCAGCGCCCGTGAAGGGGCGACGCTGGAAAAACTGCAGAATATTAGCGACACCACGCTGCGGCTGTGGCCTGAGCTACTGAAAATCTGAAAAAAAAAGCTCCTCAGCCTGAGCGCATGAGGAGCTAAATTCAGAGAACATCTTTTTTACGCTTTGTTGTTCAGTACCAGCTGACCATTTCCATCCAGTGGAATTTGGGTACCCGGGTCTTTATCCATGCGGATTTTGCCCTGCTGATCGCCAATTTTATACGTCACGTCATAGCCCAGCATTTTCTCCGACTTGTCATAGACGGTTTTGCAGCGCTGCTGAGTCGTAGTGTAGGTATCATTATCCTGCATCGCGCCCTGCACCTGGTTACCGGCATAGCCGCCACCCAGCGCGCCGACCACAGTCGCCACATCTTTGCCCCGGCCGCCGCCGAACTGGTGACCAATCACCCCACCCGCTACCGCGCCGAGAACAGAGCCGGCAATACGGTTTTCATCCTGTACCGGACGACGATGGGTTACGGAGACGTTACGACACTCCTGACGAGGGGTTTTTACGGTTTCTTTAATAGGCGTTGCGGAAACCACCTGCGCATACTGCGGGCCGCGATCTAAAACGTTGAGACTGGCAACAGCTGCCACACCTAACGCAGCTGCGACACCAATCCCTATACCCGCCAACATTGATTTATTCACGGGACTTCCTCCTTTGTTGCTATTGGTAACAATTCTGCAATGGAGGCGCGGCTTCGCCAATAAGACAAAGGATCAAAAAGGGGACATCGGGGAGAGATATATCGTGTTTAGGAGAACTCTTAAGTCCCTAATCCACGACGAGCAGCATGATATGCTAAAAACTCCCCCCGGAGGGCCCGGAGGGAGTGAAAGATTAGTGCAGCTTCAGACGCGGACGAATGACGCGGTTGATTCGGCCCACCAGCATCATCAGGCCCGTTTTAAAATAGCCGTGCAACGCGATCTGGTGCATACGGTACAGGGAGATATACACGAAGCGTGCAATGCGCCCTTCCACCATCATCGAGCCACGCATCAGGTTACCCATCAGGCTACCGACGGTAGAGAAGTTTGACAGCGATACCAGGGAACCGTGGTCTTTATAGACATACGCCTTCATTGGCTTACCTTTGTACTGCGCCAGAATATTGTGCAGCACCAGGCTTGCCATCTGGTGAGCGGCCTGAGCGCGCGGCGGCACGAAGCCCCCTTCAGGACGCGCGCAGGAGGCACAGTCACCAATAGCAAAAATATCAGGGTCACGCGTGGTTTGCAGCGTTGGCTCCGTAACCAGCTGGTTAATGCGGTTCGTCTCCAGACCGCCGATCTCTTTCATAAAGTCAGGCGCTTTGATACCTGCCGCCCAGACCATCAGATCCGCTTTGATGTACTCGCCGTCTTTGGTGTGCAGTCCACCTTCGTCAGCGCTGGTCACCATGGTCTGCGTCAGGACGCGCACGCCCAGTTTCGTCAGTTCATTGTGCGCCGCGCCGGAAATACGCGGAGGCAGCGCAGGCAGAATACGCTCACCCGCTTCAACCAGCGTCACATTCAGCGCTTCGTTAGTTAACCCTTTGTAACCGTAGCTGTGCAGCTGTTTCACCGCATTGTGCAGCTCCGCGGACAGCTCTACGCCCGTCGCGCCGCCGCCGACAATGGCAATGTTAACCTTGCCGTTCGCACCCATGTTACTGGTGTACTTCAGGAAAAGGTTCAGCATTTCCTGGTGGAAACGACGCGCCTGGTGCGGGTTATCGAGGAAGATGCAGTGCTCTTTAACACCCGGCGTGTTGAAGTCGTTGGAGGTACTGCCGAGCGCCATCACCAGCGTGTCATACGGCAGTTTACGCTCAGGAACCAACAGTTCGCCTTTATCATCACGCAGCTCGGCCAGGGTGATGGTTTTGCTCTCACGGTTGATGTCCACCACCGAGCCCAGCTGGAACTGGAAATGATGGTTGCGCGCGTGCGCCAGATAGCTCAGCGCGTCCACGCCCTCATCCAGAGAACCGGTCGCCACTTCATGCAGCAGCGGCTTCCACAGGTGGCTGTGGTTACGATCCACCAGCGTAATTTTGGCTTTTTTACCGCGCCCCAGCTTCTTGCCTAACTGTGTCGCCAGCTCCAGCCCGCCAGCACCACCGCCTACAATCACTATCTTTTTCAATGGCGTAGTCAACGTGACCCCCTCAAATTATTAACCAATTGTTAATTAAAAGTTATAAAAATAACCCTTAATTAACAACAGGTTACAGCACTGAAACCATTCAGGTGCATTGAGAATATCACGTCAGGCGCATTGGTCATACCAAAATTGATGTGCATCAAGTTTTGATGGCTTAAAAGTAGACAATTCTGGACAAAAAGAAACCCGGTCCGCGTTCGCAGCCGGGTTTATGAGGTGGCTGGCTGTAGCTTACTTAGCCCAGCGTTTTAAAGGCTTTGATGCGCTGGAGGTGCGGGGAGATGTTTTTGAACTTGTGGGTCTGTTCTTCGTCCCAGACGATCTCATAGTAATGATGCAGGAGTTCTGCAGCCCGGTGGCTGTTGAGCGCCTCATCATTACGCGACAGGATCACCAGGCAGCGGTCACGGTTCTTCTCGCGAAAATTGCTGACGCACTTGGTCGCAATATCGACATACTCTTCCGGGCGGTCGATCTTGCCTTCCATGTTCTCGTTCGGGAAAAGGTTGGGATTGAAGACCACCTGGCGGATGTCGCACAGGAAGCCAATCCGCTCCGCCCAGTAGCCACCCAGCCCCACGCCGCAAATCAACGGGCGGTCGTCAACGTTAAGCTGCAGCATTTTGTCCACCTCTTTGAGCAGATGCTGCATATCATGCTTTGGATGGCGCGTGCTGTAGCTGATCAACCGTACATCAGGATCGATAAACTGCAGCTGCAGCACTTTCTCATGATTACCAGGACTGTTTGAGTCAAAACCGTGTAAATAGATGATCATTGTCTTCTCACCACGCTACGCCTTCCGGGAGGGTTTACAGGCTGGCTTTATGTGCCTGCCAGCGCTCGTTCAGGTCTTCAAGCCGGGCGTTGACCGTCTTCCAGCGCGCCGAATCCATCAGCTCCTGACGGCTAAATGAACCTTTATGATACAATTGTGTAACACGCTCTGCATTGATCGGCGACAGGTTATCCAGCACGCTAACGGCACCTTTACGATTATTGCAGACCAGGATCATATCGCAACCTGCATCCAGCGACGCCTGGCCGCGTTCAGCGTAGCTGCCCATGATCGCCGCCCCTTCCATCGAGAGATCGTCAGAGAAGATCACGCCGTTGAAGCCCAGCTCCTGACGCAGAACGGTCTTCAGCCAGTGCGGAGAGCCGCTGGCAGGACGTGGGTCAACGTTGCTGTAAATCACATGCGCAGGCATGATGGCGTCCAGCTTGTTATCGGTGATAAGCGAGCGGAACACCGACATATCTTTCGCGCGAATTTCCGCTTCCGGGCGCGGATCGCGCGGGGTCTCTTTATGCGAGTCCGCCGTTACCGCCCCGTGGCCCGGGAAGTGTTTCCCGGTAGTTTTCATCCCGGCATCGTGCATGCCGTCAATGAAGCGGGTCGCCATGGCCAGCGCAATACGCGGATCTTCATGGTAGGAGCGCTCGCCAATCGCGGCGCTGATATGTCCCACGTCCAGCACCGGTGCAAAGCTGATGTCGATATCCATGGAAATCATTTCACTGGCCATCAACCAGCCGGCTTCCTGAGCCAGATTTGCCCCCTCTTCCGTGCCGAGCAGCGCGGCAAAAGACTGGGCTGCAGGCAGGCGGGTAAAACCGTCGCGAAAACGCTGCACGCGGCCACCTTCCTGATCGACGGCCACCACCAGATGATTGCGCGACGCGGCGCGGATCTGGCGCACCAGTTCACGCAGCTGCGCCGGATCGTGATAGTTGCGGGTAAACAGGATCAGGCCGCCCACCAGCGGATGCGCCAGAATTTCACGCTCCTCCGCATCCAGCTCAAACCCTTCAACATCCAACATGACTGGACCCACACTCACCTCTCTTATCCTTTCGTTTGTAACCGGCGCCAGGCATCGTCTGCCAGCGCAATAAATTGTTTATCTTCAGACTGCTGTAAACGCATCTCAAACCAGCCCGCCATCAGCATGATGACCCATGGACGCCAGCGTCTCACCTGGCGCGCCAGCGCATCGGCGTCAAAGTGCGCCACTCTGGCATACTCTGTGATGAGTTTCTGCCGCGCGGCTTCACTTTCCGTCCAGACCGCGGCCAGCTCCAGCGCCACATCGCCGTCTCCGGCATATTCCCAGTCGATAAGCCTGGCTCCCTGTGGCGTATGCACGATGTTCCCGGCATGCACATCCATATGCAACGGCGAGAGCCGAATCGGTTGCGGCTCGCCCGTTTTACGCAGCCGTTTGAGATGCGCAAGCCACACTGGGTTACGTCTTGCTGGAGAGGCTTGCTGCCAGTAGTTTTCCAGCAGCGGAAGTAAGGTGATTCGCCATCCCAGACGCTGTTGCTGGTGCAGATGATACAGCATCGCCACAAGCGCCTGCGTGTCCGGCAGCGCGCTTTTTACCTCCCCCTCCAGGTAGTCGACGGCCATCCAGCCCTGCCTGAAAAAACGGGGTTCCGGCACGAGATCCGACGGAAGACGCCTGAGGGCGCGAAACTGACGGCGAAAATGGAAAGCGGGCGCGAAGGGATCGTGATTCTGCCGCAAGACCAGGCGGTGCTCGCCCTGCGCTATAATGCAACTCGCGCCGCCAAGCCCGGAGTGGGCCTGCGGCGCGATAAGGCGGTACTGCGGAAAAAAGCGCGTCAGAATGTCTTCACGCGTGCTGTCATTGTTGCGTAACCGCACCTTTACCTGACCAGATAATTTCGCCTGTCTGAACCAGCATCAGCTGCATTTGCAGGGCTGGGGTATTCACGTTGCCGGTCGCGTTAGAGTACAGCACATACTGTGCGCCAACGTTGCGGGCAATGCCAATCGCCTTGCTGCGGGTGCCGAGACTATCCTGCGGCGACAGCCCCAGCTGCTGTTTGGCTACCGCGAGCTGCTGAGCAGAGACCAGCGTAAACTTACCGTTGTTTGCCAGAGCGTTGCGCAGCGTTTCTGTCGCTTCGCCCGCGTTCAGCGAACCGTTGGTACGGTTGTTCACGCTATCGACCAGCAGCACGCTGCCTGCCGTCACGCCCTGAGCCTGCAGCATTTTGCCGACCATCGGCTGCATCGCACCGTTCCAGTCATAGTGGCGCACGCGCGGCGCAGGCTGTGACGTCTGGTCCGGATGTTCAATCGGGCCAGGCTGGGACGGAATCGACGGTACCGACGGCACGGTTGGCTGCGGCTGCGTTGGCGTCGTCGGCTGTTCAGTACCCGGTTTAGCCTCTTCCACGGGCGCAGGCTGTTCAGTACGGGTCACACACCCTGCAAGGAACAGAGCGAAAGCTGTCACGAGCGCATAACGGCTCAAATTTTTAATCAAGGTTCACCCCTTAGAGATAAAGATAAAGTCTCACCTTATGCGCACCCAGATAGCTGGCGCTGTCATAGAGCGTTACCGACGACCTTGCCGGAAGGGTGACGCTGCGCGGCGCCTCCAGCGGATGCATCTCAAGACCTCTTACGTCATACCAGAAAAAACGGTAGTGGACCGTTACAGGTTCATTTCTTTCGTTAAAGAGCGCAGAGGAAGCAGAAGACTTAATTTCACTGATCGTTAACGCAGGCTGTTGCGCCGTAACGCCCGCGGCCAGCACGGAGGATTCCATCACCAGCGTCTGTTCATCGCTCACGGGGATCGCCGGACGCGTGCTGCATCCTACAATCATCATCGTCATTACCAGCGCTGCAATACGCCCTTTAAACATGTTACAGACCTTTGTGAGCCAGCATCGGTCCCAGCGGACGTCCACCCAGCAGATGCATGTGAATATGATAAACTTCCTGGCCGCCGTGACGATTACAGTTCATGATCAGTCGATAGCCGTCTTCCGCTATGCCTTCCTGCTCGGCAATTTTCGCAGCCACCGTCAGCATACGACCTAATGCCACTTCATGCTCGGTTTTTACGTCGTTTACGGTCGGAATAAGAATATTGGGAATGATAAGGATGTGTGTCGGTGCCTGAGGGGAAATGTCCCGGAAAGCCGTTACCAGTTCATCCTGATAGACGATATCCGACGGGATTTCGCGGCGAATAATTTTACTGAAAATCGTTTCTTCGGCCATGACCTTTTCCTTTTTTGTTAAATCTGGCGTGGTGCGTCCGCTGTTAACACCCTCTCTGAATGAGTGCGCGACACAATTCATGAGTATGAGCGAGTTTCTCCTGTCCTTTCAACCTCCTCCCCCGAATTCTTTGTTGAATATTCATCAGCTGACTGAAGAGTGACCGCTCGCGCGTCTAAACGAGCTGAAACATTATTTCAGTTCCGCTCGACACATCTGTTTACAGCATTAATAGCAATGCGTATATTTCGCATTTGCATTTTCATGCGCATTTTTAACATAGAAAACGACGTCAGACCGTGTCTTCGGGACTGACGCAGCTAACCTTCACCGTTCATTAAGGGTTTGATAATGTCTTTCAATCATCACACCAGGGATGGGCAACGTCAGTCTGTCGCAACGCCTTCGTTGCTGGCAGCCTGTATTGCCATGGCATTGATGCCAGCCGTGAGTTTTGCCGCCGCCACAGGCGAAGATACCGTTGTGGTTGATGGCGGTTTCGATAGCGTCCCGGATGCCTCCAGCGGGCAGGATCGGGATTACAGCGTAAAGACCACTACCACGGGGACCAAACTACTCCTCGTGCCCCGCGATATTCCGCAGTCCGTTAGCGTCATTAGCCAACAGCGCATGGCGGATCAGAACCTGCAGTCTATCGGCCAGGTGTTAAACAACACGACTGGCGTAACGGCGCAGGTCCAGGACAGCGACCGTACCGTATTTTATTCACGCGGATTTTTCGTCAGCAACTACGCCTTTGACGACCTGCCAACCTCCATCAGCGAAGTGTGGAACTTCGGCGACACCGCCGCCGATACCGCGATTTACGACCGTATCGAAGTGGTCCGCGGCGCAACCGGGCTGATGTCCGGTACCGGTAATCCGGCGGCGTACGTCAATATGGTGCGTAAACATGCAGACAGCAATGAATTCAAAGGCAATGTCTCCGTCAGCTACGGCAGCTGGGACAAACAGCGCTACGTGCTGGATCTGCAGGCACCGCTGGTAGAGTCCGGGAAGGTGCGGGGACGCCTGATTACGGGCTATCAGGACAACGACAGCTTCGTGGACAACTATCACTACCGGAAGAAGTTCCTTTACGGCGTGATGGATGCTGACTTCACCGACAGCACGACCCTCTCAGTGGGGTATGAGTATCAGGAAAGCCACACCGCCGATCCGACCTGGGGCGGGCTGCCGACCTGGTACAGCGACGGCAGTAAAACCGATTACAGCCGTAGCCAGACCGTCGCGCCTGACTGGGCCTACTCGGACAAGGACAGCACCCGCATCTTCGCTAACCTGACGCAGCGTTTCGATAACGGCTGGGAAGCGCACGTCAACGGCATGCACGCGGAGACCAACTTCGACAGCAAGCTGATGTATATGTCCGGCTATCCCGATAAACAGACCGGTGCGGGCATGGTGGGCTACGGCGGCTGGAACAAAGGTGAACGCAAACAGGATGCGGTTGATGCCTTCCTGCGCGGCGGCTTCGATCTTTTCGGCCGTCAGCACGAGATGATGTTTGGCGGCAGCTTCAGCCGACAGCGCAACCATTATGACAACAGAATGCCGGATGCGCTGTACGGCATGGTTGACGTGGGGAATTTCAAAAACTGGAACGGGAATATCGCCGATCCGCAGTGGACGCCGTGGAAGCTCTACAGCCAGGACGACATCCGCCAGTCATCGGCCTATACTTCCGCCCGCTTCTCGCTGGCCGACCCGCTGCACCTGATCCTCGGGGCGCGCTACACCAACTACAACATTCGCTATAACCCGGCGGGCTCTCCTGACACCCGTCTTGAAAGCACCAAAGATGACGTAACGCCTTACGCGGGCCTGGTCTACGATATCAACGAAGACTGGTCGACCTACGTCAGCTATACCTCCATCTTCCAGCCACAGGACAAGCGTGACGCCAGCGGACGCTATCTCGACCCAACGACGGGCAAAAGCTATGAAGCCGGCGTAAAAGCGGATTGGTTCAATACCCGCCTCACCACCTCGCTGGCGATTTTCCGCATTGAACAGGATAACGTGGCGAGCAACACCTATACCTACATGCCGAGCGGTGAGTCGATTTATGAATCGCTGGACGGCGTGGTCAGCAAAGGGATTGAGTTCGAGCTAAACGGCGCCCTGACCGATAACTGGCAGCTGACGTTCGGCGCAACCCGCTACATTGCGGAAGATAAGAACGGCAACGCTGTCAGTTCCGATCAGCCGCGCACGACACTGAAGCTGTTTACCCGTTATCAACTGCCAATGCTGCCAGCGCTGACGGTAGGCGGTGGCGTAAACTGGCAGAACAAAGTGTGGACAGATGTGGACGGTGGCCCGGCGGGACAATCCCGCGCAGAGCAAGGCAGCTACGGGCTGGTTAACCTGTTCAGCCGTTATCAGGTGACCAAAGATTTTGCTGTTCAGGCGAACGTTAACAACCTGTTCGACAAAGAGTATTACGACTACGTCGGCTCTTACGTGGTTTATGGCGCGCCGCTGAACGTCTCGTTGAGCGTGAGCTACGACTTCTGAGCGTTAAGCCGCCACCTGGCACAACAAACTACAGCAATAAAAAAGGCAGCCATTCGGCTGCCTTAGTCTCCCCAGGTCACAGCTTAGCTGTTGCGGATGTACTCATCCATTTCGGTTTTCAGGTTATCGGATTTAGTACCGAAGATTGCCTGAACGCCCGAACCTGCAACAACCACGCCTGCTGCGCCCAGTTTTTTCAGACCCGGCTGGTCTACTTTCGCAACGTCAGCAACGCTCACACGCAGACGAGTGATGCACGCGTCCAGGTTAGTGATGTTCTCTTTACCGCCGAACGCGGCAACCAGTGCCGGAGCCATTTCGCTTGTCGCGCCTGCTTTGCTGTCTTCAGTTGCATCTTCACGACCCGGAGTTTTCAGGTCCAGTGCTTTGATCAGCACGCGGAAGATGGTGTAGTAAACAACGGCATAGCACGCACCCACGATTGGGAACAGCCACAGCTTGCTGCTGTTACCGGACAGAACGATGAAGTCGATCAGGCCGTGAGAGAAGGACGTACCGTCACGCATACCCAGCAGGATACAGATTGGGAACGCCAGGCCAGCCAGTACAGCGTGGATGATGTACAGGATCGGCGCAACGAACATGAAGGAGAACTCGATCGGCTCGGTGATACCGGTCAGGAACGAGGTCAGCGCTGCGGAGATCATGATACCGCCCACTTTTGCACGGTTTTCTGGCTTAGCAGAGTGCCAGATAGCAATCGCAGCAGCCGGCAGGCCGTACATTTTGAACAGGAAGCCACCAGACAGTTTACCTGCAGTTGGGTCACCCGCCATGTAACGTGGGATATCGCCGTGGAACACCTGACCCGCTGCGTTGGTGAATTCACCAATCTGCATCTGGAATGGAACGTTCCAGATGTGGTGCAGACCGAATGGCACCAGGCAACGCTCAATGAAGCCGTAAATACCGAACGCGACAACCGGGTTCTGGTAAGCAGCCCACTGAGAGAAGGTCTGGATAGCGGAACCGATTGGTGGCCAGATGAAGGACAGGATCACGCCAGTGAAAATCGCTGCCAGACCAGAGATGATCGGAACAAAACGCTTGCCCGCGAAGAAGCCCAGATACTCAGGCAGCTTGATGCGATAGAAGCGGTTGAACATATACGCTGCAATCGCACCGGAGATGATACCGCCCAGAACACCGGTATCTGCCAGGTGTTTCGCGGCAATCTCATCTGCCGGTAAATGCAGAACCAGTGGCGCAACCACGGCCATGGTTTTCACCATAATGCCGTAAGCAACCACTGCAGCCAGCGCAGAAACGCCGTCGTTATTGGTGAAGCCCAGCGCAACACCGATAGCGAAGATCAGAGGCATATTAGCAAAGACGGAACCGCCTGCTTCAGCCATCACATGGGAAACTACGGCTGGCAGCCAGCTGAAGTTAGCAGAACCGACACCCAGCAGGATACCTGCGATAGGCAGTACGGATACTGGCAGCATCAGCGATTTACCGACCTTTTGCAGGTTAGCAAATGCATTCTTAAACATAATTGAGAGTGCTCCTGAGTATTTGTGCTTTTTTTACGCTTTCACGCATTGGCCCGGGGGGAGTACCGTGCCGTGGACAGGACATCTAAGCGCCCTTTATTTATTACACAGAGTAAAATAATTCCCTCTGAGTTTGTTTGACGGCTATCACGTTTCAGCTTAAGGCGGTCGAAAAACTTTCAGTAATTTACAAAAAGCATGTCTGGATGTTTCTAAGAAGACCGTTACCGCCCCAAATGAGGCGGTGAACTTTACTCGTTTTATTTATTAATTACGAGCCTAAAAAAAAACAGGCTTATCAGACGGATTGCAGGCGGGCGGGGTCGATATGGAACAGCGCAGAGAAGTTTTGCGTCGTGACGCGGGCCAGTTCTTCAATACTGACGCCTTTAAGCACGGCCATGTACTCCGCTACGTCTCGCGTCATGGCCGGCTGGTTCTCTTTACCGCGATGCGGTACCGGCGCCAGATACGGAGAGTCTGTTTCCACCAGAATGCGATCGAGCGGAACATAACGCGCAGCATCACGGAGTTGCTCAGCGTTACGGAACGTCACGATCCCGGAAAACGAAATATAAAACCCCAAATCAAGCAATTTACCCGCCGTTTCTCTGTCTTCTGTGAAACAGTGTAGTACGCCACCGCAATCCGTCACGTTTTCTTCCCGGAGGATCGCCAGCGTATCGGCGCGCGCGTCGCGGGTATGCACGATGACGGGCTTGTTCAGTTCGCGGCCAATGCGGATATGGTTGCGGAAGGACGCCTGCTGACGCGGTTTCGTTTCCGGCGTGTAAAAATAATCCAGCCCGGTTTCACCCATCGCCACGACGCCCTCTTCTGCTGCCAGTCGGCGCAGATCTTCTACGTCATACTCTTCATCCTGGTTCAGCGGATGAACGCCGCAGGAGAACACCACGTTATCACGAACGCCCACCAGCTCACGCATTGAGCGATACCCCGGCAGGGTCGTCGCCACCGCAAGACAAAATTTCACATCGCGGGCAGCGGCTTTCGCCAGCACGTCATCCACGTCGTTGTGCAGGGATTGATAATCCAGGCCATCAAGATGGCAGTGTGAGTCGACTAAAAACATAATGTCTCTCTCAGAGATGGGAAACAGGCGGCGTAACGCCTGGTTGCAGGTAATGTTCAATACGCAACAGCTGGTCTGTCAGCAAAAGCTCGCGATTAAGACCCGTCACGGTTAAAAGCTGTTCGCGGCTCTCGCAAACATCATGAAGGATAGCGCGCAGAGACGCGCCTGTAAGGCAGCTCGCCAGCATGTTCACCAGGGGCCACGCGTCCGGGTTAGTCAGAAGCGTTGCCCCTTGCTGGATTTTTAGCGCATCCAGAAGCAGGGAGGCCAGCCAGTGCAGACGCTCAACGGCCCGATCGCTATTCAGTGCAGGCAGTAAACTCAGCCAGTCCTGGGTGTTAAGTGAAGCCTCAAGAGCCCGGCAGAGCGCTTCTCGCTGCGACCAGACGTCAGGCTGCAGTAACGCCAGCGCCGCCGCGGGTGCGCCGCTGCTGAGGCGCAGCGCAGACAGCGCGCTCTCCTGTGACGTTGTCACCTCTCGTTCCAGCCAGCTCAGCGCCCACGATTCCTGGGGCACCGTCAGGTGATGAAGGCGGTAACGGCTGCGCAGCGTCGCCAGCAATCGTCCCGGATCCCGGCATGAGAGGAAGAACCACGTTTTTTCCGGCGGCTCTTCCAGGGTTTTAAGCAGAGCGTTCGCCGCCGCCTCGGTGAGCAGCGCAGCGTCGTTGAGCCAGACAACCTTCGCCCCGCCCAGTCGCGCATGTTCATACAGTTTCTCGCTGACTTCACGCACGGCATCAATACCGAGCGCACTTTTGCCCTTCTCAGGCTCAAGCGTATAGTAGTCAGGATGCGTGCCCGCCTGCATCAGCTGGCAGCCGCGGCATTTACCGCAGCTTTTGTACCCTTCCGGCTGCTGGCACATCAGGAAGCGGGTGATGGCGTAGATCAATGCATCATCCCCCATTCCCGGCAACGCCTGAATCAGTAGCGCATGATGCCCCCGCCCGGCCTGATAGCTGCCGATGAGCTGTTCAAAGTGCGGGCGCAACCATGGATACCATTTCATGCCTGCTGCTCCTGTAGCCACTGCGTAACGGTCTGCCGGATATCTCGCGTCACGTTTTCCAGAGATTGCGTTGCATCAATGGTACGAATTGCACTGTCCTGTGCGGCCAGTTCAAGATAGCGTGCGCGCGTGCGGTTAAAGAAGTCGAAAGACTCCTGTTCAATGCGATCCAGTTCGCCGCGCGCGCGGGCGCGTTTGAGACCCACTTCCGGGGTCACATCCAGATAGAGCGTCAGGTCCGGGCGAAAATCCCCCAGTACGGCATCACGCAGGGTTGCCAGCATCGTCTGGTCAATACCGCGCCCACCGCCCTGATAGGCCTGAGTCGACAGATCGTGACGGTCGCCAATCACCCACTTGCCTTCGGCCAGAGCAGGTTGAATAACGGTCTCAACCAGCTGGACGCGAGCCGCGTAAAACATCAGCACTTCGGCTTTGTCAGTGATAACTTCGTCGCCAACGGATTTAATGTCCAGCACCAGGCTACGCAGTTTCTCCGCCAGCTGAGTACCGCCCGGCTCGCGGGTGAAAACCATGTCGGAAATGCCAAGCGATTTCAGCGTATCGACCACCACGTTGCGGGCTGTGGTTTTACCCGCCCCTTCGAGTCCCTCAATGACAATGTATTTACTGCGCATTTTTTTCCTTAAGTGCCTTCAGATAGTCCTGAACAGAGCGATTATGGCTGGCAAGGTTGGTGTTAAAGGTGTGCCCCCCTTTTCCATCAGCCACAAAATAGAGGTACGGAGTTTTGGCCGGGTGCGCGGCGGCTTTAAGCGAAGCCTCGCTCGGCGTGGCTATCGGGCCCGGCGGTAAACCGTTAATCACGTAAGTATTATACGCCGTTGGCGTTTCCAGATCTTTTCTGGAGATCTTGCCGGCGTAGCTCTCGCCCATGCCGTAGATGACGGTCGGGTCGGTTTGCAGACGCATGCCGATTCGCAGACGGTTGATGAATACCGAAGCGACACGATCGCGCTCGGCAGCAACGGCCGTCTCTTTCTCGATGATCGAGGCCATTGTCACAAACTGGTTTTGATCTTGATAAGGCAGCCCGTCCATGCGCCCTTCCCAGGCGGAATCAACCGCCGCAACCATCTTTTTGTGTGCCCGTTTAAGAATCGCCACATCGGTCGTGCCTGCCGTATACATCCAGGTGTCAGGCCAGAACCAGCCTTCTACCCACTCAGGATGTTCAAATTTCAGCACCTCGGCGACCGTCTCGTAACGGTCATCTTTGAGCGTATGCTTGATGTAAGGCGCATCACGTAATTGTTTAAGGTAATCGCTCAGGCGCATCCCTTCGACAAAACGCAGCGGGAACTGTGCCTCTTTACCACTTTCCAGCAGCTGTAGCATCTCTCTGACGGTCATGCCAGGCGTAAAGCGATAGGTGCCAGCCTTGAAGTGAGACAGTTCAGGCTCAATACGCAATAACCACTGGAACACGCGTGGACGGTTGATAATTTTATCCCCGTAAAGCTGCTCGCCCAGCGCCATCCGCCCGGTACCTGCTTTCAGGGTAAAAATCGTCTCGTCTTTAATCAGGATTTTACTGTCCGCCAGCTGGCGAACCTTCCATACTCCCGCTCCACCGGCGATACCCAGCGCAACGATCAGGAGAAGGACAAAGCGCAACATTTTCTTCATGACTATCTGATTTGCTCACATATCGGGGCTAAAAACGTAAACAGCTCGCGCGAAGACCAGCGTTGTTGCCCATATGCCCGGACGGGTATAACAGGCATCAACGCATTACAGATAACGACCTCATCGGCGGTCAGCAGCGCCTCTTCCTTTGCGTGTACTTCGACACCGTTAAAGCCCGCACGTGCCAGCTGTTGCAAACAAAACTGGCGCATTATGCCGTTAACCCCAGCCTGTTCCAGCGAAGGCGTGAATACGTCGCGGCCCTTCCGCCAGAATAAATTAGCCGCACAGCATTCCGTAATGAACCCTTCGCTGTCAAGAACTAGCGCCTCATCGGCGTCCGTCTGTTCAAGATGAGTACGAATAAGTACCTGTTCAAGGCGATTAAGATGTTTTATTCCGGCGAGCATCGGGTTTCGCCCCAGGCGTACCGGGCTCAGCGTCAGGGTCACCCCCTCCTCACGCCAGCGCGCATAGTGAGCGGGATAAGCTGAAACAGAAAGAATACGCGTGGGATGCTGACAGGCGGACCCGCTGTACCCTCGCCCGCCACTGCCGCGGCTGATGATAACTTTTAAGACGCCGCTTGTTTTGCCTGACGCCAGCCGACGCATCTCGCGTTCGAGAATGTCCCACTGGATGAAGGGAATCAGCAATTTCTCGCAGGCTTTTTGTAAACGACGAATGTGGGCGTCAGGCAGACATACCTCACCGTCAAGAATACGCGCAGTGGTGAAACAGCCATCGCCAAACTGAATTGCCCTGTCGCTTGCCGGCAGCGTTTCTTGCTCAAGGCCATTAATTAAAAACATGGTGGCTCCTTATGCGTGGAGGCTCAGTCTGGCAGGATGTTATAAGCCGGACAAGGGGATTTTCCCTAATAAAAAAGGCCCGGCAAGCGGACCTTTTTTTATAGCTTTCGGGCAGTCAGGCTCAGACCTTTTTGAAGATCAGAGAACCATTCGTGCCGCCAAAGCCGAAGGAGTTACACAGGGTGTACTCCATACCGCTAACCTGGCGCGCTTCGTGCGGAACGAAGTCCAGATCGCAACCTTCATCCGGGTTATCCAGGTTGATGGTTGGCGGAACAGCCTGATCGCGCAGCGCAAGGATAGAGTAAATAGACTCTACTGCACCCGCCGCACCCAACAGGTGACCGGTCATGGATTTCGTGGAGCTGACCATTACGCGGCTGGCAGCCTCGCCGAAGATAGACTTAACCGCCTGAGCTTCTGCTTTGTCGCCTGCCGGCGTAGAAGTGCCGTGCGCGTTAACGTAGCCAATCTGCGCCGGGGTAATACCCGCATCACGGATCGCGTTTTCCATCGCCAGCGCAGCACCCGCGCCGTTCTCCGGAGGAGAGGTCATGTGGTAAGCATCGCTGCTCATACCGAAGCCAACGACTTCAGCATAAATTTTTGCGCCACGTTTTTTCGCATGTTCGTACTCTTCCAGCACGAGCATACCTGCGCCGTCACCCAGCACGAAACCATCGCGGTCTTTATCCCACGGACGGCTCGCCGCCTGAGGGTTATCGTTACGGGTAGAGAGCGCACGCGCCGCGCCGAAACCACCGACACCCAATGGGGTACTGGCTTTTTCAGCACCACCCGCAACCATAGCATCTGCATCGCCGTACGCAATAATACGCGCGGCCTGGCCGATGTTATGCACGCCAGACGTACACGCGGTAGCGATAGATATGCTTGGCCCACGCAGGCCGAACATAATGGTCAGGTGACCTGCCACCATGTTAACAATCGTGGACGGAACGAAGAACGGGCTGATCTTACGCGGTCCGCCATTCATCAGTGATGTATGGTTTTCCTCAATCAGGCCAAGACCGCCAATCCCGGAGCCGATAGCAGCGCCGATACGGGTTGCGTTCTCTTCCGTAATCTCAAGGCCAGAATCCTGCATGGCCTGAACGCCAGCGACAATTCCATATTGAATGAAGGCATCCATCTTGCGCTGTTCTTTGCGCGAGATGATCTCTTCACAGTTAAAATCCTTTACTAAGCCAGCAAATTTCGTTGCATAGGCGCTAGTATCGAAATGGTCGATTAGGCTGATGCCGCTCTGACCGGCAAGGAGAGCTTTCCAGGTGGACTCTACGGTATTGCCGACAGGAGACAACATGCCAAGTCCGGTCACAACTACACGACGCTTAGACACGTTTGTCCTCCAGGGAGGGATAAAAAAAGAGATTCGTGGGACTAAAAAAGATAAAACTCAGGCGGTCGAATGACCGCCTGGAGATGTTCACTTACGCCTGGTGGCCGTTGATGTAATCAATGGCAGCCTGAACGGTGGTGATTTTCTCAGCTTCTTCGTCCGGAATCTCAGTATCAAACTCTTCTTCCAGAGCCATTACCAGCTCAACGGTGTCAAGAGAATCTGCGCCCAGGTCTTCAACGAAGGAAGCGGAGTTCACAACTTCTTCCTGCTTAACGCCCAGCTGTTCGCCGATAATTTTCTTAACGCGTTCTTCGATAGTGCTCATACTCTTAAATTTCCTATCAAAACTCGCTTTCGCGATGGTTTTCGTAGTGTATAAAATGTTGAAAAATTTGCAACTAAATCCCGGCAGGTCTTACCACGATTTTACGTTATTTTGAGGCCATTTGCCCTAATAACGCAAATATTTTCGATCGTGATTAAACCATGTACATCCCGCCGTTGACGTGGAGGGTCTCACCAGTGATGTAACCCGCTTCGTCAGAGGCTAAAAATGCAACCGCACTGGCGATTTCTTTAGGGTCGCCAAGACGACCCGCCGGAACTGCCGCCAGCGTACCCGCACGCTGATCATCAGTCAGCGCACGCGTCATGTCCGTTTCAATAAAGCCCGGAGCAACAACGTTTACAGTAATACCGCGGGACGCGACTTCACGCGCCAGCGACTTACTGAAACCAATCAGACCCGCTTTCGCCGCAGCGTAGTTAGCCTGACCAGCATTTCCCATGGTACCAACCACAGAACCAACAGTGATAATACGACCATGACGCTTTTTCATCATAGCGCGCATTACCGCTTTTGACAGACGGAATACAGATGACAGGTTGGTTTCGATAATATCGTTCCACTCATCATCTTTCATTCGCATCAGAAGGTTGTCGCGTGTGATCCCGGCATTATTGACCAGAATATCCACTTCGCCAAACTCTGCGCGAATATTTTCCAGAACAGATTCGATAGATGCAGGTTCGGTCACATTCAGTACCAGACCTTTACCGTTCGCACCCAGATACTCGCTGATGGCCTGAGCGCCCTTCTCGCTGGTTGCTGTACCAATCACCTTCGCGCCGCGCGCAACCAGTGTTTCAGCAATTGCGCGCCCGATACCGCGGCTTGCGCCAGTCACCAGGGCGATTTTTCCTTCAAAACTCATGGTATTCCTCTTTTATTGCGAGAGTGCCGCTGACATCGCTTCCGGCTCGTTAATCGCCGAGGCAGTCAGGGTGTCAACAATACGTTTTGTCAGACCGGTGAGGACTTTACCAGGGCCGACTTCATACAGGTGCTCAACGCCCTGAGAGGCCATAAACTCAACGGTTTTGGTCCACTGTACAGGGCTGTAGAGCTGGCGAACCAGTGCGTCACGGATAGCCTCCGGCGCGGTTTCGCATTTCACATCGACGTTGTTCACAACGGAAATCGTCGGTGCGTTAAAGGTAATTTTTTCCAGCTCAGCCGCCAGTTTCTCAGCGGCGGGCTTCATCAGCGCACAGTGAGACGGTACGCTGACCGGCAGAGGCAGCGCGCGTTTCGCGCCAGCGGCTTTACAGGCAGCGCCGGCACGTTCAACCGCTTCTTTATGACCAGCGATAACGACCTGGCCCGGCGAGTTGAAGTTAACCGGAGAAACCACCTGACCTTCAGCGGATTCTTCACACGCTTTTGCAATCGCGGCATCATCCAGACCAATAATGGCAGACATGCCGCCGGTACCCTCTGGCACCGCTTCCTGCATGAACTTACCACGCAGTTCTACCAGGCGCACCGCGTCAGCAAACGCGATCACACCGGCGCACACCAGCGCAGAGTATTCACCCAGGCTGTGACCCGCAAGCAGCGTTGGCGCTTTACCACCCTGCTGCTGCCATACTCGCCACAGCGCAACGGACGCGGTCAGCAGCGCTGGCTGAGTCTGCCAGGTTTTGTTCAGCTCTTCGGCCGGCCCCTGTTGGGTCAGTGCCCACAGATCATAACCCAGCGCATCAGAAGCTTCACGAAAAGTCTCTTCAATGACCGGGTAGTTTGCTGCCATTTCAGACAACATCCCAACGGTTTGAGAACCCTGGCCCGGGAACACAAAAGCAAATTGCGTCATTTTTTATTCCTTATCCTAGAAACGAACCAGCGCGGAACCCCAGGTGAACCCGCCACCGAAGGCTTCAAGCAAGACCAGCTGGCCCCGTTTGATTCGTCCGTCGCGTACCGCTTCATCAAATGCGCACGGTACCGACGCCGCAGAGGTGTTGCCGTGACGATCCAGCGTCACCACAACGTTATCCATCGACATGCCCAGCTTTTTGGCGGTCGCACTGATGATACGCAGGTTCGCCTGATGCGGTACCAGCCAGTCAAGCGCGGAACGCTCAAGGTTATTCGCTTCCAGCGTTTCATCAACGATGTGTGCAAGCTCTGTCACCGCAACCTTGAACACCTCGTTCCCTGCCATGGTCAGGTAAATCGAGTTGTCCGGATTAACGCGATCGGCGTTAGGCAGGGTCAGCAGTTCGCCATAGCTGCCATCGGCATGCAGATGCGTAGAGATGATACCCGGCTCTTCGGACTGCCCCAGCAGCACCGCACCAGCACCATCACCGAAAATAATGATCGTTCCACGATCGGTTGGATCGCAGGTGCGCGCCAGCACGTCAGCACCGATTACCAACGCATATTTAACGGCACCGGATTTCACGTACTGATCGGCAACGCTCAGGGCATAGGTGAAGCCAGCGCACGCGGCAGCGACGTCAAACGCCGGGCAGCCTTTAATGCCGAGCATGTTCTGCACCTGACACGCCGCGCTTGGGAAAGCATGCGTGGCAGACGTCGTGGCAACCACGATCAAGCCAATCTCTTCTTTATCGATACCCGCCATTTCGATAGCGCGCTGTGCGGCTTCGTAACCCATAGTGGATACGGTTTCGTCTGGCGCGGCGATACGACGTTCGCGGATACCTGTGCGCGTGACAATCCACTCGTCAGACGTATCTACCATTTTTTCCAGATCGGCGTTGGTACGCACTTGTTTTGGCAGGTAGCTGCCGGTACCTAAAATCTTCGTATACATGTACGCTCAGTCACTTTTAGCTAATACAGATTCCAGGCGAGCGGCAATCCGCTGAGGGACTTGTCGCTGCACCGCCTGCACTGCCTGTTCAATGGCGACAGAAAATGCTCGCTGATTGGCGGCGCCATGACTCTTAATCACGATGCCGCGCAATCCTAACAGACAGGCGCCATTATACTGGTCGGGGTTGAGGTGACTGAATCGCCGCGTCAGGCTCTTTTGTAACCAACGCTTCAATAAAATCAACCACCAGGCGCTTTTTTTGCCTTCTCCCTGAGATTTCAGCAGAGAAAGGAACATGCGCACGACCCCTTCCATGGTCTTCAACGTTACGTTTCCGGTGAAGCCATCGCACACCAGAACATCCGTTTTTCCCGTCAGCAACTCATTGGCTTCGAGATATCCAATATAGTTGATGGAGGGAACCTGTTTGAGCATTTCAGCAGCTTCGCGAATGCTGTCCAGGCCTTTGGTCTCTTCTTCACCAATATTCAATAACGCAACGCGGGGATTGCTAATCCCGACCACGTCTTCTGCCAGCACCGACCCCATCACGGCGAACTGAGCCAGCATGGTACTATCACAATCCACGTTAGCGCCCAAATCGAGCACCACCGTCTTTCCCTTCTGCTGATGCGGTAACACCGTCACCAGCGCCGGTCGCTCAATGCCCTCAATCGGCTTGAGCAGTAATTTCGACAGCCCCATCAGCGCGCCGGTATTGCCGGCACTGACGCAAGCCTGCGCTCGCCCTTCTTTTACCAGTTCCAACGCGGTGCGCATAGAACTGCCGCGGCTATTGCGAATCGCCTGCGAGGGCCGGGCATCACTGGCAATAACTGACTGCGCAGGAATAATCTGCAGACGCGAACGTTGTTCAAAGTCAGCTTTTGCAAGTAATGGCGTGATTGTGTCGGGATTGCCGACTAAAAGAAGTGTGAGTTGCGAATTAGAATTCAGTGCCTGCAATGCTGCAGGCACTGTCACGGAAGGGCCGAAATCTCCCCCCATGACATCTAACGCCAGGGTTAGACGTGTCAAGGTATCGTCGCAGCCTGGTTCGGTAACTTCCCCGTTTGCACGGGGAAATCCTCACTAAGCCTAATCACGCTGACGCGTGATTACTTAGTGATAACCTTGCGGCCGCGGTAGAAACCGTCAGCGGTGATGTGGTGACGCAGGTGTTTCTCACCAGAAGTCTTGTCTACAGACAGGCTGGTAACTGCGGTCAGCGCGTCATGGGAACGACGCATGCCACGTTTGGAACGGGTTGGTTTATTCTGTTGTACGGCCATGGACCTTACTCCTCAATTACTTACGCTTTAAGCTGGCTAATACGGCAAATGGGTTTGGTTTTTGCGCTTCATCAGGCAGTTCCCCAAAGACCATGTCCGCCTCGGACACTTCACAGTGTTCAGAATCATGCACCGGAACTACTGGCAAGGAGAGGATGATTTCATCTTCAACCAGAGCCAGAAGATCGATTTCACCGAATTCGTTAACCTCAATCGGCTCGTACGCTTCCGGGAGTGCTTCAGCCTGTTCGTCAGAACGAACCGGACTGAAACAATACGTTGTGTGAACATGCTGTACAAACGGTTTCCCGCAACGCTGACACTCGAGCGTTACCGTTACCTTCGCATCACCGGTTAAAACGGCGAGACGCTGGTTGTCGATAGCGAACGACATGGAGCATTCTACATCACTGTCCACACTGACTACAGATTCGGCAATACGCTCGGCCTGATCGGAAGTATAGATACCTTCGTAATCGAGGCGTTTTTGAGCCGTACGAACCGGATCAAGAGTCAGGGGTAATTTTACCTTTTGCATAGGGCGCGCATATTAACTTTGTAACGTCATAGAGTCAAAGAAAAAGGCAACCAGAGCTGCCTTTTGCCAATTATTCGCACACATTGCGGCCTGTAGTTTAAAATGGCTGGCATCGATACGCTATATCTGGTGATAAAAATATGCCAAATCTCGTACTTGCTTCCACGTCCCCCTACCGTCGAATGCTGCTGGAAAAGCTCGGGATCCCGTTTGAATGCGCCGCGCCGGACGTTGATGAGACGCCGCAGCCGGGCGAGTCGCCGCGTCATCTGGTGACGCGTCTTGCGAAGGAGAAAGCACAATCGCTGGCCGCACGTTATCCTGCACATCTGATTATAGGCTCCGATCAGGTTTGCGTGCTGGATGGCGAAATCACCGGCAAGCCCCATACGGAAGAGAACGCCTGCCAGCAGCTTCTGCGCGCGCGTGGCAGTATCGTGACCTTTTATACGGGCCTGGCGCTCTATAACTCCGCCTCCGACCATCTGCAAACCGAATGCGAGCCGTTCGACGTGCACTTCCGCCATTTAAGCGAGCAGGAGATTACGGACTACGTGCGCCGGGAACGTCCACTGAACTGTGCGGGGAGCTTTAAAAGTGAAGGACTGGGGATTGCGCTGTTCGACAAGCTGGACGGTCGGGATCCGAACACACTGGTGGGATTGCCGCTGATTGCCTTGTGCCAGATGTTAAGGCGTGAAGAGTGTAATCCGCTGACGGCGTGAGCGTTGCGGCCTGATGCCCTCACCCCGGCCCTCTCCCACAGGGAGAGGGTGCAAACATTAAAAACGACAACTTCGTTGCCGTTTTGCTTTTACCTTAGCCGCGCAGAACCTTCAGGCAGCGTTTCAACTGCTCATCCAGCGGCGCTTCAATACGGATAATTTCACCGGTATTAGGATGGGTAAACTTTAGCGCGGCCGCATGCAGGAACAGACGCGACAGCCCCGTGCCCGCCAGCTGTTTATCAAATTCGCGGTCGCCGTAGCGATCATCAAACGCAATCGGATGGCCCGCAAACTGCGTATGGACGCGAATCTGGTGAGTACGTCCCGTCACCGGACTGCAGCGCACCAGCGTGGCAAACTCATAGCGCTCTTCAACCTTAAAGCGCGTCTCAGACGGTTTCCCTTCCTGGCTCACGCGGACAATGCGCTCGCCGCTTTGCAGAATGTTCTTCAGCAGCGGCGCCTGCACCACCTTCACGTGGGACTGCCACTGACCACGCACCAGCGCCAGATAATCTTTCTGCATTCCCTTCTCGCGCAGCTGCTCGTGCAGGGAACGCAGCGCAGAACGCTTTTTCGCTACCAGCAGCACGCCTGAGGTATCACGGTCCAGACGGTGAACCAGTTCGAGGAAACGGGCTTCCGGACGCAGCGCACGTAACCCTTCAATCACGCCGAAGCTCAGACCGCTACCACCGTGGACGGCGGTACCCGATGGCTTATTGAGCACCAGAATATGATCGTCCTCATAAAGGATAACATCGCTCAGGGCCGCGACTTTTTGCAGCTTAGGAGAAACCACCTCTTCTTCGCGTTCTGCCACGCGCACCGGTGGAATACGCACTTCATCGCCCGCTTCGAGCTTATACTCAGGCTTCACGCGTTTTTTGTTCACCCGCACCTCGCCCTTACGCAGGATGCGGTAAATCATACTCTTTGGCACACCCTTCAGTTGGGTGCGCAAGAAGTTATCGATACGTTGCCCCGCGTAGTCATCCGCGATAGCAACCATTTTTACGGCTGGAGTCTCTGTTTTCATGGTTGGCGATTCTAAATATCGTCAGCCATTAGCGCCACTCATTTTTCTATGCTTATATTTACTTTTATCCGGCCTGCGCCCTGTTTCACGCAATCGATTTGGTGGTTATTAAACCAATCACCACCTTGAGGTGAAGAAACTGTGAGTAACCGGGTGATAATTGGTAAAAGTCATCTTGCTATAACCTGGCGAGCAGTGGAATAATGAGGCTGTTTTCCGCGTTAAATCCGGGTTTTGTAAGGATGTCGACGGAATGACCAATTTTGTCTGACCGATCATCAACGCAGCAATGGCGTAAGACGTATTGATCTTTCAGGCAGTTAGCGGGCTGCGGGTTGCAGTACTTCCCGGTATAAGGATTGTTCTCTGGAGAGTTCTACCCAGGCAATTCCCCTGATAATTGCGCTGTGTTTCCGTATGAAACACAGGCAACCGACACTCTGCGCCTCTTAAGCGAGCGACAACCGTGAGGTTGGCGACGTGAACAGACACGAGGCCATCGGTTCATACCCCGGAAAGCGTCACCTTGCCCGCAGCTTTGTCGTCAATGTAAGAATAACGAGTAAGTTACGATGAAAAGAATGTTAATCAACGCAACTCAGCAAGAAGAGTTGCGTGTCGCCCTTGTGGATGGGCAGCGCCTGTACGATCTGGATATCGAAAGTCCTGGACACGAACAGAAAAAAGCGAACATTTACAAAGGTAAAATCACCCGCATTGAACCAAGCCTTGAAGCTGCATTTGTCGACTACGGTGCTGAGCGTCATGGTTTCCTCCCTCTGAAAGAAATCGCTCGCGAATATTTCCCTGCAAACTACAACGCCCATGGCCGCCCAAACATCAAAGATGTTCTGCGTGAAGGTCAGGAAGTTATCGTACAGATTGATAAAGAAGAGCGTGGCAACAAAGGTGCCGCACTGACCACCTTTATCAGCCTGGCGGGGAGCTATCTGGTGCTGATGCCAAACAACCCGCGTGCGGGTGGCATCTCTCGCCGTATCGAAGGTGATGACCGTACCGAGCTGAAAGAAGCTCTGGCAAGTCTCGAACTGCCGGACGGCATGGGACTTATCGTACGCACCGCAGGCGTCGGCAAATCAGCCGAAGCGCTGCAGTGGGACCTGAGCTTCCGTCTGAAGCACTGGGAAGCGATCCAGAAAGCCGCTGAAAGCCGCCCTGCTCCGTTCCTGATTCACCAGGAAAGCAACGTTATCGTGCGTGCCTTCCGTGACTACCTGCGTCAGGACATCGGTGAGATTCTGATCGATAACCCGAAAGTGCTTGAGCTGGCTCGCCAGCACATCGCCGCGCTGGGTCGTCCGGATTTCACCAGCAAAATCAAGCTGTACACCGGTGAAATCCCGCTGTTCAGCCACTATCAGATCGAATCTCAGATCGAGTCCGCCTTCCAGCGTGAAGTGCGCCTGCCGTCCGGCGGTTCTATCGTCATCGATACCACGGAAGCGCTGACCGCTATCGACATCAACTCCGCGCGTGCAACCCGCGGCGGCGACATCGAAGAGACGGCCTTCAACACCAACCTTGAAGCCGCTGATGAAATCGCCCGCCAGCTTCGCCTGCGCGACCTGGGCGGTCTGATTGTTATCGACTTCATCGACATGACCCCTGTTCGCCACCAGCGTGCGGTTGAAAACCGCCTGCGTGAAGCGGTGCGTCAGGATCGCGCGCGTATCCAGATTAGCCATATCTCGCGCTTTGGCCTGCTGGAGATGTCCCGCCAGCGTCTGAGCCCGTCGCTGGGTGAGTCCAGCCATCACGTCTGCCCGCGCTGTTCCGGCACCGGTACCGTGCGTGACAACGAATCGCTGTCTCTCTCTATCCTGCGTCTGATTGAAGAAGAAGCGCTGAAAGAGAATACCAAAGAGGTTCACGCCATTGTGCCTGTGCCAATCGCCTCCTACCTGCTGAACGAAAAACGTGCAGCTGTCAGTGCGATTGAAGCGCGTCAGGGCGGCGTTCGCTGCATCATCGTACCGAACGATCAGATGGAAACCCCGCACTATCACGTGCTGCGTGTCCGTAAAGGCGAAGAGACCAGCACCCTCAGCTACCTGCTGCCGAAGCTGCATGAAGAAGAGATGGCGCTGCCTTCCGATGAAGAACCCGCAGAGCGCAAACTGCCAGAGCAGCCAGCGTTAGCGACCTTCATCATGCCTGAAGCTCCACCGGAAGCAGCCCTGGAAAAACCGGCGGCCAAGCCTGCAGCGCAGAAACCAGAAGCCGCGGCCGCGAAGGCCCAGCCGGCGCAACCGGGTCTGCTGAGCCGCTTCTTCGGCGCGCTGAAGAAGATGTTTGCGGGTGAAGACGTTCAGCCAGAGCAGCCGAAGGAAGAACCAAAAGCAGCCAAACCTGAGCGTCAGCAGGACCGTCGCAAACGTCAGAACAACCGCCGCGATCGTAACGACCGCAGCGACCGTAACGAGCGTCGCGACAGCCGTTCAGATAACAACGAAGGCCGTGAGCCGCGCGAAGACAACCGTCGCAACCGTCGCGAGAAACAGCAGCAGAATGTTGAAGATCGTGAAATTCGCCAGCAGGCGGGCGATGAGTCCGAGAAGAGCAAACAGCGCGACGAGCAGCAGCCACGCCGCGAACGCAACCGTCGTCGTAACGACGAGAAGCGTCAGGCGCAGCAGGAAGTTAAAAACCTGAACCGGGAAGAGCCTGCTGAGCAGCAGGACGTCGAGCAGGAAGAACGTACTCAGGTTATGCCACGTCGTAAGCAGCGCCAGCTGGCGCAGAAAGTGCGCATCGGTGCGGCTCCGGTAGAAGAAACTGCAGTTGTGGCGGCTGAAGCGGCAGAAACCGCAACAGGTACTCAGGTTGCAAAAGTTGACCTGCCAGCCGCCGTGGACAATAACGTTGAGCAGGATGAAAACGGTGAAAACCGTGACAACGCAGGTATGCCGCGTCGCTCCCGCCGTTCTCCACGTCATCTGCGCGTCAGCGGCCAGCGTCGTCGTCGCTATCGTGACGAGCGTTACCCGACTCAGTCTCCAATGCCGTTGACCGTGGCGTGCGCGTCGCCAGAAATGGCATCCGGCAAAGTCTGGATCCGTTACCCGGTCGCTCGCCTGGAGCAAGCTGTTGAAGAACAGACTGTGACCGAAGAGGTAATTGCCCCTGTAGCACCGGTTGAAGACGCGGTGACCGAAGCAGCAACCGTGGTTGAACCTCAGGTTGTTGAAGCGGCAGAACCACACGCAGTGGACGTCGAAACCACCCACCCTGAAGTGATTGCCGCGCCGGTTGATGCCGCACCGCAGATTATCGCTGAAGAGGATGTCGTGGTGGCTGAGGAAGTCGCTGAAGAGGCTGAACCTGTAGCCGCGGTAGAAGAAGCCGCTGAAACCCTCGTCGAAACCACCACTGAAGAAGTCGTTCAGGACGTTGAGATTCAGGTTGAGCCGGTTGTCGAAGAAGTGAAAGCGCCTGAAGTGAAGCCTGAGCCGGTTAAGGTTGTTGCCGCGCCTGCGCCAGCTCACGTTGCGACAGCGCCAATGACGCGTGCTCCGGCACCAGAGTATGTGCCTGAAGCCCCGCGCCACAGCGACTGGGTTCGCCCGGCGTTCAGCTTCGACGGTAAAGGCGCTGCAGGCGGCCACAGTGCAACGCATCAGGCGACTGCACCGGCGACGCGTCCGCAGTCTGTCGAATAACGACACAGAAAGTAAAAAGCCGACCTTCGGGTCGGCTTTTTTATGCCTGCTGCACGGGCTTTCTCATCCCGGTGACCTCCGGCATGATCTGCCGCATCAGTTCCAGAAATCGCCGCAAGCGCGCCGGATAATAGCGGGACCAGGGGTAAACCAGATGCACCGGTAACGCCGCCGGCTGCCACTCTGGCAGTAAATGCACCAGCCGCCCTTCCCGAATATCGTCCTGAACCGTCCAGCTGGATACGACCGCCACGCCAAGCCCGGTGAGTGCCGTATTGCGTGCGACATACAGGCTGTCGGTACTGAGGCGTGGGGTAATATTCACTCGCGCGGTAGCGGATGATGCCTCGTGAAAGAGCTCCACATGGCGCTGGTAGAAAGAGCTGATAGCAATCCACGGCAGCTGCTGCAGATCCTCCGGCGTATTAACCGTCGGAAAACGGTCCAGCAGTGCCGGAGAAGCCACCACCGAACGCGGCACTTCGGCCAGCAGCACGGATACGGTCGCCGGATCGACTTCCATTCCCACCCGAATAGCACAGTCAAGGTTGTCGCCCAGGAAATCAGCCGACCGATCGTTGAGCATCCACTCAATCGAAAGTTGCGGGTAACGCTGCAAAAACTCGGTTAGCGGTTTCAGGAGCTGATCCTGACCAAACGCGTGCGGTGCCCGCACCCGCAGCACGCCTACAGGTTCATCTTCCGTCTGTCCCACCTCATCTTCCAGCGCCAGCCAGCTGTCAATCACCCGACGGGCGTGCTGATAACAGCGCTCGCCGTCATCCGTGAGCCGCGTCGTGTGGGTCGTTCGCAACATCAGGCGCACGCCCAGCATTGTCTCAAGCGACTGCAGCCGCCTGCTCACCGTGGCCTGGGTTGTGTCCAGCTGCCGTGCCGCCGCAGAGAGTGACCCTGCCTCCACAATGCGGACAAACGTCCGCATTAGCTCCACCCTGTCTATACGCTCAGTTCTTTTCATCTTATTTTCATTTATACGTTCAACGTATAAGCGTTTTACCACCGCACCCGCTACCGTCGCAAGGCGTACTGATAAAAAATAGCCTCACACGATGAATGAGGAACGTCTTATGAACACAACAACTGCCGCCCATGCCGTAAGCCGCTGGGTCATCTTAATGCTGGCGCTCGGCGCAGGCTTCAGCGTGGCTTCCATCTATTATGCCCAGCCGCTGCTGCCCCTGATGGGCGCTGACCTTCACCTGAGTATCGAAGGAATGGGCCTGGTCCCGACGCTCACCCAGGCGGGATACGCCTTAGGGATCCTGTTCCTGCTGCCGCTCGGCGATCGCCACGACCGCAGAACGTTAATCCTGATAAAGAGTGCGGCGCTGGCGTTGTTTCTCCTGGGCTGTAGCCTGACCGGACAGATCCACTCCCTGCTGCTGGCAAGTCTGCTCATCGGCATGGCCGCCACCATGGCGCAGGATATTGTCCCGGCAGCGGCGATTCTTGCGCCGGAAGGTAAACAGGGAAAAACCGTCGGTACGGTGATGACCGGTCTGCTGCTGGGCATTTTGCTCTCCAGAACCGTCAGCGGCGTGGTGGGCGAAGCGTTTGGCTGGCGCGTGATGTACCAGCTGGCTGCGGCAAGTATTGCGTTTATCGGGGTGGTGATGTGGGCCGTGCTCCCTCGTTTCGCTATTCACTCCACGCTGAGCTATCCCGCACTGATGCGCTCGATGGAACATCTGTGGCGTCGTTATCCCGCTCTGCGCCGTGCGGCGCTGGCCCAGGGTTTTCTGTCGATTGCCTTTAGCGCCTTCTGGTCAACGCTTGCAGTCATGCTGCTGGAACGCTATCACCTCGGCAGTGCCGTCGCCGGTGGTTTTGGTATTGCAGGTGCTGCCGGTGCATTAGCCGCACCGCTGGCGGGCGGCCTGGCGGATAAACTGGGTGCCGGGAAAGTGACGCAGCTTGGCGCAATCCTTGTGACCGTCTCGTTTGCCCTGATGTTCCTGATGCCTGCTCTGGGGGTTCACGGACAGCTGATTCTGATTGCCGTCTCTGCCATCGGGTTCGATCTGGGCCTGCAGTCCAGCCTGGTCGCGCACCAGAACCTGGTCTACAGCCTTGAGCCGCAGGCTCGTGGCCGCCTGAACGCCCTGCTCTTTACCGTGATCTTTATCGGCATGGCGTTGGGTTCCGCGTTAGGCAGCAATATCTACACGCTGGCTGGCTGGACGGGTGTGGTCGCGCTGGCAACGGTCTGCGGCATCATTGCGCTGGCAATCCGCCTGATTGAAAGCGCGCGCGTCGCCTCAGCACCAGCAGAAATGGCATAAAAAAAATGCCCAATCCAGACGGATTGGGCACTAAAACATGCCCAGTTTCAAGACATGTTCCAAGAGGTCAAGATGTTATTTGTTCAGCTGGAACAGAGACATGCCCTGCATATCGCTAAACGCTTTATAAGAGGCCTGCAGGGCCGCCTGCTGCATGGTGTAAGAGGAAATCGCTTCATTCCAGTCCACGTCCACCAAATCACTCATCTGCTTAGTCTGGCCCAGCGCGCGGTCGTCACCAAGGGTATCGAGTTTTTCCAGTTCGTTCATCTTGGTGCCGACATCCGCAACGACCGTCAGGACGTTGTTCTGCGCGTTTTTAATACCGATCTGCGCGTTGGAAATTGTCTGGCTTTGTGCGGCAGCCGCGGCCGGATCGTTTTCAATCGGCGTCTTCAGCGAAGCAATGGCGGAATCAAGGATTTTAAACATGTTTGTTTCGCCATAGCCTCCGCCCGGCAGCTCTTGCGCATTGCTGGTAATGCTTTCGAAAATCTGCTGGCCGGTATGGCTGATTGCCATGTTTCGCGCCGTATCAACCTGCTGGGTGATCGCCTCAGTGCCGCCATTGTAGGTGCCGGTTGCGGCATCAAACGGTGCGCTCTCGGTTTTGTAACCCGCAAAGATAAAGCGACCATTGCCATCCGTCGTGTTAGCCAGGTTCATGAGCTGGTCGCGGATCCCCTGGATATCGGTCGCCAGAGAGAGACGGTCGTCATCGCTTAAGGTGCCGTTTGACGCGTAGACCAGCTTCTCACGCACGCTTGATAACGCGGTGTTCACCTGGGTCAGCACGTTGTCTTCCAGCGACACTTTTTGCGTGGCAAAGGTGCGCGCTAACGCGAACTGGCTGTTTTGTGACTGAGATTGCGACAGAACAATAGACTGCGAAGCCGCGATAGGATCGTCCGACGGACGATTAACGCGTTTGCCGGTGGACATCTGCTCACCGTAGCTCAGCCATCTGCTCTGGGAATCGGTGATCCCGCGCATGTTCTGTTCGTACATCATCTGGGTGCTAATACGCATTTTTCACCTCAACCTTAACGAATGTTGATAATTGCATCGAAGAGCGTACTGGCAGTCTGAAGCACCTGCGCGTTGGCGAGGTAATACTGCTGATAACGCTGCAGGTTGCCATACTCTTCGTCAAGGTTTACCCCGGAGATGGTCTGCTGCTGCTTGATTAACTGCGTTTCCACGTTGGCTTTCGTCTGGCTGCTTACTTTCAGTGAAGCGGTGGTGCTACCCACGGTGCTGACCAGTGAGGCATAGGCATCGTTGAAGGTTTTGTTTCCGCCAACCACTTTACTGTTTTGCAGATCGAGCATTTTCTGCCCGTTGCGGTTGTCGCTCTCACCGCCGTTCTGCACCGCGGCCATGGCCAGTTTGGACTCGTCGCTGATGGACAGTTCCATATTCATGATGACGTCGGACACAGGCTTCACGGTAAAACTGTCTTTAGCGTTTGCCGAACCGCTGACGTTCACGTTGAGACCATCAAACGACAGATTGCCGCTGGCATCCGGGCTCATTGTAAAGCTGGTCTTGTCCGAGGTACGGGTAATGGTCCAGTCGGTACCGTTAAACTGCAGCTTATAGTCCGTTGCCTGAACTTTGGTGCTGTCCGCAACGGTGGCATTGACGACCGCCGAACCGCTATTTTTGCTGTTAGAAAGCACAGCCGGAGAACCAAAGCCGAACAGCTTGCCGCCCGCATCGCCGTTGGCATCAAAGCCGGCCTCATGCTGTTTGTTCATCGCGTCAGCAAACGCCAGCGCCATCTGGTTCAGAGTGTTACGGGCCTTATCCAGATCTTCAGCGCGGAACGTCAGCAAGCCGCCTAACGAGCCGGTGGTAACCATCTTTTCCGGGATCTCGACATTGCCCGCAACCTCATCGACGTAGGCGATAGTGGTACGGGAAGGATCGGCGCTGGACTTCACGGCCGCCAGCTGGTTAGCTTTGCTGCCCTGCACCAGGCTGTAGCCGTTGCCGAAAGAGATGTTAAACGTGCCGCTATCCTGAACAGAGACTTCCACGCCCACGATTTTGTTCAGCTCATTGACAAGCTGATCGCGCTGGTCGAGCAGATCGTTAGGCGATGCGCCCGCGCCGACGCCGGTGAGGCGGGAAATCTGATCGTTCAGATTGGCAATCTGTTTGGCGTAGTTGTTGATCTGCGAAACGCTGGTCGCAATTGCGGTATTGACTTGCGTATCCTGATCGCGGAGATACTGATCGTTAGTTTTGAACTGATTGACCAGGCCGCCCGCTTTTCCCAGCACCGTCTGACGCGCAGCCGGGTCTTCCGCGTTGCTCACCAGCGTTTGCAGGCTTTTAAAGAAATCCTGCAGGGTGGTGGAAAGCGAGTTGGTAGTATCGGAGAGCACATCGTCAATTTTTGACATCTGCTGATAGCGTGTGGTCAGGCCGCTGCTCTGCGTCTGCGCGGCGCGAAGCTGGTTGGTGATAAAAGCGTCATATTCACGCTGGACACCGGAGACATACACCCCGTTACCCACCCAGCCACCGCCGGTCAGCGTGCTGTTAGATGCACCCAGCACCGTCGTCTGGCGGGTGTAACCTGCCACGTTGTAGCTTGAAATATTATTACTGACGGTATTGAGTGCCGACTGCGCGGCACTGAGGCCACTCATGGCGCTGTTAATCAAACTGGACATGGGGGTTCCTTTTATACGTTCAGACACGAGTCCTGATGAAGGTTATCGGCAACCTCCACCGGGACTTGAGAACTTTCAGAACAGATTTTCAATATCTGCGCTATAGGCTTTGCTGACTTTCTCGCCCATGGATTTCAGCTGCTGGATCATGCTGGTAAGCTTGCGCGCGTAGTTCGGGTCGGTCGCGTAGCCCGCGTTTTGCAGGGCCTGCGCGCCCTGCTCCGCCGTCGCCGCCTGCGTAACGGCGGTGTAACGCGGATTTCGACTCAGCAGCCCGACATAATCGGACAGTGCTTCCAGATAAGAGCTGTAAACGCGGAATTTCGCTTTCACCTTCACCGCCGCACCGTTCTCGTATTCGGTGGTGGTGATCTCCGTGGTCGGCCCTTTCCAGCTGGAGGTGGCCTTCACGCCGAAGATGTTAAAGCTCGGGTCGCCGTTTTCCTTGCGGATCTGGCGCTGGCCCCAGCCCGACTCCAGCGCGGCCTGGGCGAGAATAAGATGGTGAGGCACGCCGCTCTGTTCACTGGCCAGTCGCGCAGGCAGAGATAGCTGCGCCAGGAAGTCTTTGCTGTCACCGGAGAGCGCCTCGTCGCCGCTGCCCGTTGCCTTCGGTATCGCTTTACGCACCATCTGCGTCAGCGCCTGGTTCTGATAACTGGTCACCGTTTCCAGATCGAACTTCATCGGCACCTGCTGCGGCTGCTCTTCTGGCTGAACACCCTGTGCGGCGGCGGTCTGTTTGACAATCATGTCAGCCAGACCGAGGCCTTTACCGGCGGTCATCTGCTGCGCAATCTGCTGGTCATACATGCTGGTGTAAAGACGCGTTGAATCGCTGCTGAACATCCCGTCTTTCGGCAGGGTTTCGCGCATGCTTTTCAGCATCATCTGGACAAACATCCCCTCTACCTGGCGGGCGACCGGGCGGATATTCGCCGCCGGGTCTTTACCTGCTTTGGTTTTCAGTTCGTTGAGCGACTGGGCGTCCCAGGCGGCACTGGTCAACAGTTTGCTATCGGTCAGCATCAGATGATTTCCAGTTTGGCGCGCAGGCAGCCCGCGCTTTGCATGGATTGCAGAATGGACATCAGATCCATCGGCGTCGCGCCCAGCGCGTTCAGGGCACGCACCACGCTGTTCAGGTTGGCGCTGGAGCGCACGCTCTGCAGAGAGCCGCCGCTCTGGCGTAAATCAATCTGCGTTTGTGGCGTCACCACCGTCTGGCCGCCACCAAATGGCGTATCCGGCTGGCTGACGTTGGCAGAACGGTTAACCGTCACCGACAGGTTACCCTGCGCCACGGCGCAGCTATCCAGCGACACTTCCCGGTTCATCACCACGGAGCCCGTACGGGAGTTGATGATCACTTTGGCATCCTGCACCGGCACGTTCACTTCCAGATTCTGGATATCCGCCAGCATGCGCACCTGGTTGCTGCTGCCGGTAGAGGTGCGGATCTGCACGGTACGCGCATCCAGCGCCGTGGCATTGCCATAGCTGCGGTTGATGGTGTCGGCAATCTGCTGCGCCATCGTGAAGTCTTCATTATTCAGCTGCAGGTTGATGGTGTTGCCTGCGCCAAACTGGGTCGGCAACTCACGCTCGATGATCGCGCCGTTGGTAATACGTCCGCCGTTCAACTGGTTCACCTGCACGCTGCTTCCGCCTGCCGATGCACCCGCACCGCCAACCAGAATGTTACCCTGCGCCAGAGCATAGACCTGGCTGTCGACGCCTTTCAGCGGGGTCATCAGCAGCGTACCGCCGCGCAGGCTTTTGGCATTACCCATTGAGGAGACCACCACGTCAATGGTCTGCCCCTGGCGCGCAAACGCCGGGTAAGAGGCAGTGACCATTACCGCGGCCACGTTTTTCAGCTGCATGTTGGTTCCTGCCGGCACGGTAATGCCGAGCTGGGAAAGCATGTTGTTCAAGCTTTGGGTGGTAAACGGCGTCTGGGTCGTTTGGTCACCGGTACCGTCCAGCCCCACCACCAGGCCATAGCCAATCAGCGAGTTCTGGCGGACGCCCTGAACGCTGGTGAGATCGCGGATGCGGTCAGCCTGGGCAAACGTTGCTACAAGAACCAGCGCCACGGCGAAGATCGATTTAAACATGGGTCACCTCGCTTACATCGGCGATAAATTAAGGAAGAAGCGCTGCAGCCAACCCATATTCTGCGCTTCATTAATGTAGCCGTTACCGACGTACTCAATGCGCGCATCCGCCACCTGGGTGGACGGAACGGTGTTGGTGCCGCTGATGGTGCGTGGATTCACCACGCCCGAGAAGCGAATGAATTCAGTGCCCTGGTTAATGGCGATCTGTTTTTCACCCACGACGTGTAAATTGCCGTTAACCAGCACCTGGTCAACCGTAACCGTCAGCGTACCGCTGAAGGTATTGCTGGCGTTTGCGCCACCTTTACCGTTAAAGGTGTTGCCGCCGGAAGCCTCAACATCCGCACGGGCATTGCCGAACAGGCCCTGCAGATAGCGTGGAACGGTGTCGAAGCCAAAATTGGTTTTGCCATCGCGGCTGGCGTTCGCCGACGAGCTCTTGCTCGCGCTGACGTTTTCCTGCAGCACAATGGTCAATGTATCGCCAACATTGCGCGGGCGGCGATCTTCAAACAGCGGCTGATAGCCGTAGTTAATCGGCTGCGCGGTCTGGAAAATGGAGCCGTTTACCACTGGCGCAGGGCCAGGAACGGGTTGGGCAGTCGTCGCACCCTGGACCAATGGTTTAGACGGGATCAAAGCGCACCCGCTGAGAGTGACAGCCAGAACAGTCAGTATCGGATAACGAAACGCCGCGTTTTTTTGCATTGCCTTCATCTTCGAAAACAGGGAGCCGGTGCGGGGTTTACCGCACCGGGCTACGCCTTAGAGTTGCGTCAGTTTCTGCAGCATCTGATCGGTCGTCGAGACTGCTTTACTGTTAATTTCATACGCGCGCTGGACCTGGATCATATTTACCAGCTCTTCCGCCACGTTCACGTTGGAGGTTTCTACATACCCCTGATACAGCAGACCGGCACCGTTCAGGCCCGGCGTACTTTCATTTGGCGTACCGGAGGATTGCGTTTCGGTGTAGAGGTTCTCACCAATGCTTTCCAGGCCGGTATCGTTCATGAAGGTGGTCAGGTTGAGCTGTCCGACCTGGACCGGCGCGGCCTGCCCCTGCTGGGTCACGCTCACGATGCCGTCACGGCCGATGGTAATGCTCAGGGCGTTCGCCGGAATGGTGATCGCAGGTTGAACCTGGAAACCGCCCGCCGTCACCAGCTGACCGTTCTGATCGACCTGGAAGGAACCGTCACGGGTATAGGCAGAGGTTCCGTCAGGCAGCTGCACCTGGAAGAAACCCTGACCTTTGATTGCCACGTCTTTGCTGTTGTTGGTCTGAGACAGGTTGCCCTGGCTGTGCAGACGCTCGGTCGCCACCGGGCGAACGCCGGTACCGATCTGCAGACCTGACGGCAGCGTCGTCTGTTCAGAAGACTGCGCGCCCGGCTGGCGGATGGTTTGATAAAGCAAATCTTCGAAAACGGCGCGCTGACGCTTGAAACCATTGGTGCTGACGTTTGCCAGGTTGTTGGCAATCACATCCATGTTGGTTTGCTGCGCGTCCAGGCCAGTTTTCGCGATCCATAAGGAGCTGATCATAAAGAGTCCTGTTAACTCATAGACAGAAGTTGGTTAGCCTTGCCCGCGTTTTCATCCACGCTGCTGATAATTTTCATCTGCATTTCAAAACGACGGGCGCTGGCGATCATGTCGGTCATCGCTTCGACCGGCTTGACGTTGCTGCCTTCCAGAACGCCGGACATCACGCGGATGCTCGGATCGGCCTGTAACGTGGCGCCACGAGTAGCCTGGGCCGCCTGGGTCAGACGGAACATGCCGTCGTCGCCGCGCTGCACCTCTTTGCCTTCCGCTTTGACCAGCTTCAGACGACCAACAGGGGCAACGGTATTGGCCGGGTCGCCCGGGTTCAGCGCCGAGATGGTGCCGTCCGCGGCAATGGTCAGCTCAGAGCCTTCCGGCACGGTCAGCGGGCCCGCTTCACCCATCACCGGATGCCCCTGAATCGTCAGCTGGCCGGTCGCGCTGACCTGGATATTCCCGTTACGGGTATAGCCTTCACCGCCGTCCGCCGTTTGCACCGCCAGCCAGCCGTCCTGCTGCAGGGCAACGTCCAGCGGGCGTGAGGTGTAATCCATCTGCCCTGGCGTCATGTCTGCGCCCGGGGTCGATGCCGCCACCAGCGTACGGGTCGGCAGGGAGAGCCCTTCCACCGGCACCGCGCGCAGCGCATTCAGCTGCGCGCGAAAGCCCGGCGTCGAGGCGTTTGCCAGGTTGCTGGCAGTAACGGCCTGCTGGCTGAGCGTCTGACTTGCCGCGCCCATCGCGGTATATATTGCGTGATCCATTGCGCTTTCCTGTTAGCCGCTTAACGCAGGTTAACCAGCGTGTTGAGGATCTGATCCTGGGTCTTGATGGTCTGCGCGTTCGATTGATAGTTACGCTGCGCGACGATCATGTTCACCAGTTCTTTACTCAGGTCCACGTTAGAGGCTTCCAGCGCGCCGTTGGTCAACGTGCCGAAGTTACCGGTTCCCGCCGTACCCAGCAGCGCCACGCCGGAGGACTGGGTAGCCGACCAGACGTTATCGCCTTCAGATTTCAGGCCTTCGTTGTTGGCAAAGTTCGCCAGCACGATCTGGCCCAGCACCTGAGTCTGCTCGTTGGAGTAGTTCCCGACGACGGTGCCGTCATCGTTGATCTGATAGCTCACCAGGTCGCCCGGCTTGAAGCCGTTCTGGTTGGTCGCCACGATATTGTTCGCACCGGTGTTCTGCTGCATGGAGTTTGCAAAACTCATGGCGAAGGTCGCCGGGTCCGCACCTGGGATAGTCGCGGTAGTGATGTTGATGTTTCCACCACCAATCAACGTACCGTTATTATCGAAGGTCAACGTCGTGGCCACTGCCGCCGTGCTGCCTGCTACGCTGCCGTCCTGGGCATACACTTTCCAGGAGTTAGCCGGGGTCGCATCTTTGACGTAAAACAGGTTCATGTTGTGCGCATTACCCTGGCTATCAAAGACGGTTACCGTACCTTTTTTGTTGTAGGTATCCGGGTTAGCCGGATCGAAGGCGGCGGTCGGTGCGGCATCGGTGGAGTTGAGGTTAATCTGCTGGGAAGCCGTGGTGGTGGATTTCGCGGCCATCAGCGTGGTCGGGATATTAATCGCCTGTGGATTCGCACCGGTCTGAACCGTTGATGGCGTTCCGGCAACCGGATAACCCGTTAATTGCATCCCCTGCATGTTCACCAGGTTACGGTTTTCGTCCAGCTTGAACTGGCCGTTACGGCTGTAGAACACCGAGCCGTTTGCATCGACCATACGGAAGAAACCGTTCTGGCTGATGGCAACGTCCAGGCCGCGACCGGTGTTGGTGGTAGTACCGTCGGTAAAGTCCTGAGTGATGCCCGCAACTTTTACGCCCAGACCCACTTTGGAACCGGCAAACATGTCTGCAAAGGAAGCAGAACCGGATTTAAAACCATAGGTCGCGGAGTTGGCGATGTTGTTGCCAATGACGTCCAGGTTGGTGGCCGCAGCATTCAGGCCGCTGACCGCTTGAGAAAAGGCCATGACTTACTCCTGATAAGTGTTAAGGCTTAGATAATCTGCCGAACTTCGTCGAGTGTGGTGGTACCGGAGGTACCCAAATCCAGTTTGTTGCCGTCGCCCCCTTTAATCACGCCCTGAACCAGCGCGAACTGCAGCGGCTGCGCCACCAGCTGGGTTGTCCCGTTGCTGGCGCTAATCGCGACTTTGTAGGAGCCATTTGGTGCTTTCGTGCCGTCGGTCAGGCTGCCGTCCCAGGTAAAGGTGTGAACGCCCGCCTTCAGCTCGCCAATGTCGATGGTGCGAACCACGGCGCCGGTTGAGTCGGTGATCGTCGCGGTCACTTTGTCAGCCGCCTGCTGCAATTCCACGCCGAACGGCGTAGTGGTGGTGGTCGATGTACCCTCGGTGGTGCTGGTACCCGCAAGAATAGTGGTACCCGGGATCATCACGCCGTGACCGATCAGGCTTGCAGCCTGCAGGGACTGGGCGCTATTAATCTGACCGGAGACGGAACCCAGGGTGGTGTTCAGTTTCTCAATGCCGCTCACGGTGCTGATCTGCGCAAGCTGCGTGGTCAGTTCGTTGTTCTGCATTGGGTTAGTCGGATCCTGGTTCTTAAGCTGCGCTACCAGCAGCGTCAGGAAGCTGCTCTGCAAATCGGAGGCATTGCTTCCCGTCAGGGAGCTGGAGCTTGTCGAACTTTTGGTGTTGTTAACACCTGTGTTCGTAGGATCATTCACATTTACGGCGATGGACATGCATGTCTCCTTTACTGGCCGAGAGTCAGTGTTTTGAGCATCATGCTCTTCACGGTATTAAGCACTTCGACGTTCGCCTGGTAGCTACGGGACGCCGACATGGAGTTCACCATCTCGCCCACCACGTCCACGTTAGGCATCTTCACGTATCCGTTAGCGTCCGCAAGCGGGTTACCGGGCTCGTACACCAGCTTGTCCGGTGCCTGGCTCTCTACCACGTCAGACACCTTCACGCCGCCCGTTGCCGCACCTGGCGCAGCGTCGACCTGAAACACAACCTGTTTAGCACGATAAGGCTGACCGTCAGGTCCGGTCACGCTGTCGGCGTTCGCCAGGTTACTGGCTGCCACGTTCAGCCGTTTTGACTGAGCGGTTAACGCCGAGCCGGCGATATCAAAAATATTCAGCAAGGCCATTTATCAGTTGCCCCCCTGCAGGACGTTCATCATGCCTTTGATTTGTCCGCCGAGTACGGTCAGGCCCGTCTGGTATTTCAGGCTGTTATCGGCAAACTGCGTACGCTCCCGGTCCATATCCACGGTGTTACCGTCGAGTGAAGGCTGGTCGGGGATGCGATAAAGTAAATCGGTCGCTGGCGCGGTCATCGCCTGAGCAGGAATATGGCGAGAGGATGTCATGGCGAGTGCAACACCCGTTCCTTCGGCACGTCCACGCTCCATCACCTTTTTGAGTTCACTGGAAAAATCAATATCGCGCGCCTGATACCCGGGCGTATCGGCGTTAGCGATGTTGGCGGCTAAAATCTCCTGCCGCTGGGCGCGTAAATTGAGCGCTTCCTGCTGAAAACGTAACGCGGCGTCGAGTTTATCGAGCATGTCTCCTCCGCTGATGGCAAAATTTCAGTTCACAGCTTAAATCTCACCCGGTCTCCCCTATCGACGGAATAAGCGCAAAATGCGTCGCTATTTATTCCGTTGATGCAAAACCACTGCAGGTAGAATTCACCCAACTCTGGAAACGGTGGAACTTGCGATGCAAACGTTAAAACGTGGCCTGATGGCAACCGTCTTGCTGTTTAGCCCTCTGGTGCAGGCCGGGGATTTACAGAATGCGCTGACGAATTTTTTTGCCCAGAAGCTGGCGGGCTTTAGCGACGAAGTTAACGTGACCATCCGTACGCCGCCGAATCTGTATCCGACCTGCGAGCAACCGTCATTCAGCGTGACGGGGACCACGAAGCTATGGGGCAATGTGAACGTGCTGGCACGCTGCGCCAACGAAAAACGCTATTTACAGGTTGCAGTTCAGGCGACGGGCAATTATGTTGTCGCCGCCGTCCCCATTGCGCGTGGCAGCACACTCCAGGCAAACAGCGTGACGCTGAAGCGCGGGCGTCTGGACCAGCTTCCGCCACGGACAATGCTGGAAATGAATCAGGCACAGGACGCCGTCAGCCTGCGCGACGTGGCCCCGGGCCAGCCGATTCAGCTCTCCATGCTTCGCCAGGCGTGGCGTGTTAAAGCAGGACAGCAGGTGATGGTGGTCGCCAACGGAGATGGCTTTAGCATCAACAGTGAAGGGAAAGCGTTAAACAATGCTGCGGTGGCGCAAAACGCCCGTGTCAGAATGTCCTCGGGCCAGGTGGTTAGCGGAACCGTCGATTCTGATGGGAATATTCTGATTAACCTATAATCTTTTTAAAGATTCCGCGGCGCGTGCCGATAAATATTCAACTAATGATGATGTCAGGCGCAAACGCCGCGAACCCTCGATGAGGACAACACTATGAGCATTGATCGTACATCAGCCCTGAAGCCGGTAAGCGCTGTACAGCCTCGCGAAACGAACGACGCTACCCCTCAGAAAACGCGTCTGGAAAAACCGTCAACGTCTAACAGCACCAGCGTGACCCTGAGCGATGCCCAGGCAAAACTGATGCAGCCAGGCAGCAACGATATCAATATGGAACGTGTTGAAGCGCTGAAAACGGCTATTCGCAACGGTGAGCTGAAAATGGACACCAGCAAAATCGCTGACGCCCTGATTCAGGAAGCACAGAGTTTCTTACAGAGTAATTAACCGTATGAGTCGACTGTCAGAAATACTGGATCAAATGACGGTTGTCCTGAACGACCTGAAAACGGTAATGGACGCTGAACAGCAGCATCTCTCTTCCGGCCACATCAACGGCAGCGCGCTGCAGCGTATTACTGAAGATAAGAGTTCGCTGCTGGCGACGCTGGATTATCTGGAGCAGCAGCGCCGCGCCGAGCAGGATCCGAAGCGCAGCGCCAATGACGATATTGTTGAGCGCTGGCAGACCATTACCGAAAAAACCCAGCATCTGCGCGATCTCAATCAGCATAACGGCTGGCTGCTTGAAGGGCAGATTGAGCGCAATCAGCAGGCGCTTGAGGTGCTGAAGCCGCATAAAGAAACCGGACTGTACGGCGCGGATGGTCAGACGGCGACTGCGCGTATTGCGGGTGTAAAAAAGATTTCGATTTGACGCATCAGCGACAAATCATGCAGTGGGGAGCACCCTAAGGTGAACTCCCCTTTTGGCGTTTATGCCGTACGGCGGGTAAACTCTTTCACTTTGAAGCCCAGCACGGCGAGCGTGGCGAAATACGCTACCACCCCGACGCCCACCACGGCCATCAGCCGCATCAGACGATAGGGCATCGTGCCCAGGGACCACTCCGGCATGACGTACATCATCCCGATGAGTGCCGCAGACATCACCAGCACCGCCACAACCAAACGCACGAGAAAACTTGCCCAGCCTGGCTGCGGCGTAAAGATATCCTGCTTGCGCAGCTGCCAGTAAAGCAGCCCGGCATTCAGGCAGGCCGCCAGACCAATAGACAGCGACAGTCCGGCATGCTTCAGCGGGCCGATAAATGCCAGGTTCATCAGCTGGGTCATAATCAGCGTCACGATGGCAATTTTCACCGGCGTTTTAATGTCCTGACGCGAATAGAACCCCGGCGCCAGCACTTTGACGACAATCAGCCCCATCAATCCCACCGAGTAGGCTATCAGCGCGCGCTGGGTCATCGCGGCGTCAAACGCGGTGAATTTCCCGTACTGGAACAGCGACACCGTCAGCGGCTTAGCGAGGATCCCCAGCGCCACCGCGCTGGGAAGGGCCAGCAGGAAGCAGAGACGCAGGCCCCAGTCCATCAGGCGGCAGTACTCATCATGGTTGCCACTTGCAAAGCTTTTCGACAGCGACGGCAGCAGGATGGTCCCCAGCGCCACACCCAGCACGCCGGACGGGAACTCCATCAGACGGTCAGCGTAGTACATCCACGAGACGGAACCCGACACCAGGAAAGAGGCAAAGATGGTGTTGATGATAAGCGAGATCTGGCTGACGGAGACGCCAAGAATGGCGGGCCCCATCTGCTTAATCACGCGCATCGCCCCGGCATCTTTAAGATTGATGCGCGGCAGCACCAGCATGCCGATTTTCTTCAGATGCGGCAGCTGATACGCCAGCTGCAGCACGCCGCCCACGGTGACCGCCCAGGCCAGCGCCAGCACCGGCGGGTTGAAGTGCGGCGCGGCGAACAGCGCAAAACCGATCATGCTGACGTTGAGAAACGTCGGCGCAAACGCCGGAACGGAGAAGCGGTTCCAGGTGTTCAGGATCGCCCCCACCAGCGAGGCCAGCGAGATCAGCAGAATATAGGGGAAGGTAATGCGCAGCAGCTGCGAGGTCAGGGCAAATTTATCTGCCGTGTCGGCAAAACCGGGTGCGGTCACCATAATCACCCAGGGCGCGGCCAGCATACCGACGACGGTCACCACGGCCAGCGCCAGGGTCAGCAACCCGGAGACATAAGAGACAAATACGCGCGTCGCATCTTCACCCTGCTTGCTTTTATATTCCGCCAGAATGGGAACGAACGCCTGGGAGAACGCCCCTTCAGCAAAAATGCGACGCAGCAGGTTCGGCAGCTTGAACGCAACGAAAAAGGCGTCCGTTGCCATCCCTGCACCAAAGACCCTTGCCACAATGGCATCGCGCGCAAAACCGAGTACGCGAGAGAACATGGTCATCGAGCTGACGGCCGCCAGCGATTTTAATAAGTTCATTAACGTGAATTTCCAGAACCATACGGATTTCCAGGACGGGTAAGCGTAAGCGCCACCCGGCAAAGCCAACAGGCGGCGCTTAGTCTAACCGGATTTCAACGAATTACTATCCGCAGATGTTACAGCGAGTTATTCGCTCATGGCATCGCGCCAGAGTCTTTCCACAATGCGCTGCGCCAGAATGGCCTGCTCGCCGGACGTTTCAGGAACCGTCTGATTTTGCACACAGGTGATAAAGTGGCGGGCACATCCCGCGAAACCGCGCTGCTCGAGGGTGCTTTGCCAGCCTGGCGCCGGGAGCGTCACCACGCCGCTGCCCTTCTCTTCCCGCCACTCCCGCATGTCGGTAACGTCGTACAGCGCGCCGTCTGTCACCGCCTGAACGGATTCCCGCTGGCTGCCTGCGCGGCGGTGCATGCTGGTGGTGACCTGAAGGTGCTCAACGGCAAAATGGTGTTCCGCATACACCATCTGCCCCTGTTCGTTAGTGACCAGAGTGCCGCTTTTCAGCAGCGCTTCGCCGTTGGTCAGCCACAGCGCGGTATCCACCACGTGAAGGTAGTCATCAAGAAGGGTAAAGCGCAGATCGTTCGGGCCCACGCTGTCGGTACGGTGCTTATCCATCCGCAGCGAGGCGAGCGTGCCTGACCGCGCCTTCAGTTGCTGATAAAGCGGCGCGAAGCGGCGGTTGAAACCGACCATCAGCGTCAGGTTTTTACGTGCCGCCAGCTCAATCAGCCGCTCCGCGTCCTGAACGTTTTCCGCCAGCGGTTTATCCACGCAGACGTGAACACCCGCATTGAGCAGCTCGCTCACCACCTGATAGTGGGTTGCCGTTGAGGTATGCACGAATACCGCATCGCACTCGCGGGCCAGATCCTGCAGGGAGGCGGCATACGGGATGCGCCAGGTTTCGCAGATACGCTCTGCCTTCTCGCGCGTGGGTGACCAGGCCCCTTGCAGGGTCCAGTCTGTCGCCGCACCTAAAACAGGCAGCCAGGCTTTTTGCGCAATACCGCCCAGCCCCACCACGCCAATACGTAATTTTTTCACCGTCAGTCTCCCAGATGTGCGAGCAACGCGTCCAGCCGCTGCTTCAGCCCGGCTACCTCTTCTTCCAGCGCCTCTACGCGTGCTGAAAGGTCGTCGCTGATTGCGGGGCCCGATTCCGTCGCCACGCTTGCGGCGTCAACGTCACCGCTGAAAAGGTGCATATAGCGGCTTTCACGTTTGCCCGGCTCGCGCGCCATACGCACCACAAAGGGGCCATCCTCACGCGCGGCCAGCCCTTCCAGCGTCTGCTCGACCTCCTGCATGTCGCTGAACTCATGCATGCGGGAAGCGCGCGTTCGCAGTTCCCCCGGCGTCTGCGCCCCGCGCAGCAGCAGCGTGGTGATAATCGCCACTTCCGCACTGCTCAGCTTCAGGTCGCCAAATTCAGAGTTACAGAAGCGCTGCTCGTATTTGGTCACGCGGTTGCCAAAGCCGCTGACGGTGCGCAAATAGTGGCGCTTTACCAGCGCGTCCAGCACGTCCTGAACGTCATGCTCGCTGAGGTTCATCACCGGCTCGCGGTTGGTCTTCTGGTTGCAGGCCATGGTCACGGCGTTAACTGAGAGCGGATACTGCTCCGGCGTGGTGACCTGTTTTTCGAGTAAGCACCCAATCACGCGCGCTTCCGTACCGTTTAGCTGATACTTCATCTTTTCTCCTTAACGACCTGCGGTCCAGTCTCGGGTGGTTAACGCCGTCAGAACGTGGTCGCGCCACTCTCCGTCTATCAGCAGATAATCTTTGGCATAACCCTCTTTCTCGAACCCTAAACGCGCCAGCAAATTGCCGCTGCGCTGATTATGCGGCATGTAGTTCGCCATAATGCGATGGATATGCTGCGTGCGCTGCATATAGCGAATGGCCACCGTTAACGCCTCGTACATCATCCCCTGCCCCTGCCATTTCTGGCCGATAGAGTAGCCAAGGTAGCAAGCGTGGAACGAACCCCGCACCACGTTTGAAAAATTGGCAATTCCGATAATCTCTTTCTCTTCCGGATCGAGCAGCGCGAAATAAAACGCGCTGCCCTGCTTATGAAATTCAGCGATCATGCTGAGGCGCGCCTGCCAGCCGGAGGGGTAACAATGGCTCTCATCCCGAACGGGTTCCCAGGGTTTTAAAAACTGGCGATTCTCGGCGTAATAATCCGCCAGACGCCAGGCATCACGCTCATGCACAAGACGAACGACCAGCCTGTCCGTTGTCAGACGCACTTTTGGCACATTACTGCGATAGCCAAACATCAATACCACTCCTTCCCGTCGCTTCAGCTTACCCATTAGCTTTACTATACCTGCGCCTGTGCCGTCTGTGAAAACAGTGACATACCATTTTGACCTCTTTTCACATTTTTCGATGAGAACTCTCTATCAAAGCACCGTTTTGATAAAAAAATATTGTCGCGCTCAGGGGTGGGAAAAAGCGCGGCGACACCGCAGAATGTTAGCGTGCTCACCTTCTTATTTTCCCTGGAGGGAAAATGTCCCGCGTATCACAGGCCAGGAGCCTGGGTAAATATTTCCTGCTCGTCGATAACATGCTGGTCGTGCTCGGCTTTTTTGTCGTGTTCCCCCTCATCTCGATCCGCTTTGTCGATCAAATGGGCTGGGCGGCGCTGATGGTCGGCATTGCGCTGGGGCTACGCCAGTTTGTCCAGCAGGGTCTTGGCGTCTTTGGCGGCGCGATTGCTGACCGCTTTGGCGCTAAACCGATGATCGTTACCGGTATGCTGCTCCGCGCGGCAGGCTTTGCCACGATGGCGGTTGCCCACGAGCCCTGGCTGCTGTGGTTCTCCTGCTTCCTCTCCGGAATCGGGGGCACCCTGTTTGACCCGCCGCGCACCGCGCTGGTGGTAAAGCTTATTCGTCCGCAGCACCGCGGCCGCTTCTTCTCCATTCTGATGATGCAGGACAGCGCCGGGGCGGTTGTTGGCGCCCTGCTGGGCAGCTGGCTGCTGCAGTACGATTTCCGTCTGGTCTGCGCGGCCGGGGCGGTGCTGTTTATTCTGTGCGCACTGTTTAACGGTCTCTATCTCCCGGCCTGGAAGCTGTCTACGGTAAAAGCGCCGGTACGCGAGGGGCTCGGAAGGGTGCTTCGCGACAGGCGTTTTGTCACCTACGTGTTGACCCTGACCGGCTATTACATGCTGGCCGTACAGGTGATGCTGATGCTGCCAATCATGGTGAACGATATTGCGGGCACGCCTGCCGCCGTGAAATGGATGTACGCCATCGAAGCCTGCCTGTCGCTGACGCTGCTTTACCCCATCGCCCGCTGGAGTGAACGGCGTTTTCGCCTGGAGCATCGCCTGATGGCCGGTCTGTTTCTGATGACGCTGAGCATGATGCCTATCGGTCTGGTAAACACGCTCCAGCAGCTTTTTATGCTGATCTGCACCTTCTACATCGGCTCTATCATCGCCGAGCCCGCCCGGGAAACGCTGAGCGCCTCGCTTGCGGATGCGCGTGCGCGCGGCAGCTATATGGGCTTCAGCCGCCTGGGACTGGCCTTTGGCGGTGCGCTGGGTTACGCCGGCGGCGGCTGGCTGTTCGATGCCGGCAAAGCGCTGAACCAGCCGGAGCTCCCCTGGATGATGCTCGGCGTGGTGGGCGTCATGACGCTTCTCGCCCTGTGGTGGCAGTTCAGCCAGAAGCGCAGCGCGAGCGGCATGCTCGAACCCGGCGCGTAGCCCTTCCCTCCGGCGGGAGAATGCTCCCGCCACACTTCTCAGTATTTTCTGCTGGTTTCTGCCATTTCACACTGACATACTGACGAAACAGGACAGTAGCGCCGATTTTTCGTTGAGGAACACTATGAAGAAAATTGTCATTGCCGCCGCACTTATCATCAGCGGTCTGCTGGTGGGCTGTAACCAGCTTACGCAATATACCGTCAGTGAGCAGGAAATTAATCAGGCGCTGGAAAAACATAACAATTTCTCTAAAGACATTGGCGTGCCGGGGCTGGCCGATGCCCACATCGTTCTCACCAATCTCACCAGCCAGATTGGTCGTGAAGAGCCGAATAAAGTCACGCTGGCAGGCGATGCCGCGCTTGATATGACGTCTCTATTTGGCAATCAGAAAGCCAACATCAAGCTCAAGCTGAAGGCGCTCCCCGTTTTCAATAAAGAGAAAGGGGCGATTTTCCTGCAGGAGATGGAAGTGGTCGATGCGCAGGTTTCGCCGGACAAGATGGCACCGGTTCTGCAAACCCTGATGCCCTATCTGAACCAGTCGCTGCGTAACTACTTTAATCAGCAGCCGGCGTACGTCTTAAGCGAAGACAAAAGCAAGGGTGAAGCCCTCGCGAAGAAATACGCAAAAGGGATAGAGGTGAAGCCGGGAGAGATCATCATTCCTTTCACCGATTAACCTGAAGGGCGCTGCGGCGCCCTTTTTTTTTACGGAAAAGTGTGCAAACGAAAACGTTTCCGCTTATGATTTGTGTCCGGCAAAAACAGCCATCCTTATGACTGATTCCTGACAAGCCGGAGCTTCCATGACTGCACAACCCCAGGTTCTTAAAATCCGCCGCCCTGACGACTGGCATATCCATCTGCGTGATGGCGATATGCTGAAAACCGTCGTGCCCTATACCAGTGAAATTTATGGCCGCGCGATTGTCATGCCAAACCTGGTTCCGCCAGTCACCACCGTCGATGCCGCGATAGCCTACCGCCAGCGCATCCTGGATGCCGTTCCGGCAGGACATGATTTCACCCCGTTGATGACCTGCTACCTGACCGATTCGCTGGACCCGAACGAGGTGGAACGCGGATTTAACGAAGGCGTATTTACGGCGGCGAAACTCTACCCGGCGAACGCCACCACCAACTCCAGCCACGGCGTCACCAGCATTGATGCCATCATGCCGGTGCTGGAGCGTATGCAGAAGCTGGGCATGCCACTGCTGGTACACGGCGAAGTAACGCATGCGGAGATTGACATCTTTGACCGTGAAGCCCGTTTCATCGAGACCGTGATGGAGCCTCTGCGCCAGCGTCTGCCGGCGCTTAAGGTCGTCTTTGAGCATATCACCACCAAAGACGCGGCAGAGTATGTTCGCGACGGCAACGAGCTGATCGCCGCGACCATCACCCCACAGCATCTGATGTTTAACCGTAACCATATGCTGGTGGGCGGGGTGCGCCCTCACCTGTACTGCCTGCCGATCCTCAAGCGCAATGTTCACCAGCAGGCGCTGCGCGAGCTGGTCGCCAGCGGATTCACGCGTGCGTTCCTTGGCACAGACTCCGCGCCTCACGCCCGCCATCGCAAAGAGGCAAGCTGCGGCTGCGCGGGCTGTTTCAACGCTCCAACCGCCCTTGCCAGCTACGCAACCGTATTTGAAGAGATGAACGCGCTGGAGCATTTCGAAGCGTTCTGCTCCCTCAACGGCCCGCGCTTCTACGGCCTGCCGGTCAATGAGACCTTCATTGAGCTGGAGCGCAAAGCGAGCCAGGTTGAGGAGTCCATTGCGCTGACGGATGACGCACTGATCCCCTTCCTGGCAGGTGAAACCGTAAACTGGACGGTAAAACGCTAAAAAATCAACGCCCCTTGTTGTCAAACCGATAATATGCCTGTATAAATAAACAGTATATTACACAGGGGGCATTTATGCGTATTGAAGTCACCATAGCCAAAACTACCGTTCTGCCTGCCGGCGCGCTTGATGCACTGGCAGGCGAATTATCCCGTCGTATTAACAACACTTTTCCCGATAACGCGGGCGCCGTAACGGTTCGTTACGCCGCAGCGAACAACCTCTCCGTCATGGGTGCCGCAAAAGAAGATAAAGATCGCATAAGCGAAATCCTGCAGGAAACGTGGGAAAGCGCAGACGACTGGTTCATTACCGATTAACACTGCTCCCTCATTGTGTTTTTTTGCCGGGTCGCCCCGGCTTTTTTTTGCCTGTCATTCCTGACGTTCAAATTAATTCAGCATCTTCTTAGAAAATCGTGAACGATATGGTGTTTTATTGTTCGAACAATCCTAAAAAGCAGAAAAATGTGTTGCTACCTGTTTATTTTTCCCGTTGGAACCCTTATTACTTGGTATACTGAAGAAGCTTTCAGAAAAACATGCATTGAACCTCAGAGCCGTTGTCTTCTAACACGCATTTAGGGGGTTATAATGGAAAAGAATAACGAAGTCATCCAGACCCATCCGCTTGTAGGCTGGGATATCAGTACCGTAGATAGCTACGATGCGCTGATGCTGCGTTTGCACTACCAGACCCCAAATCAACTCAACCGTGACGAAGCGGAAGTTGGACAGACGCTGTGGCTAACAACAGACGTCGCCCGTCAGTTTATTTCTATTTTAGAGGCAGGCATTGCAAAAATAGAATCTGGCGACTATCAGGAAAATGAGTATAAACGGCACTAACCGTATGCCCACTTTTCACTCAACAGGCACCCTCGCGGTGCCTTATTTATTTCCCGCTTGTTTACGCCCGCGTTGTTAATTACTCTGCTAACAAACCGTAAGTTTACGAGATGCATATGAGATACGACTTAATCATTATTGGTAGCGGCTCCGTTGGTTCGGCCGCCGGTTATTACGCAACGCAGGCAGGGCTAAACGTCCTGATGATTGACGCCCACCTGCCGCCGCACAGCGAAGGCAGCCATCATGGCGACACCCGCCTCATTCGCCACGCCTATGGCGAGGGCGAGCGCTACGTTCCGCTGGTGCTTCGCGCCCAGACGTTGTGGGACGAGCTGGCAAAACAGACCGAAGAGCGTGTTTTCGAGCGGACGGGAGTCATCAACCTTGGTCCGGCTCGTTCGGAATTTCTCGCCAACGTCGAACGCAGCGCGAAGGCGTTTAATCTTGACGTTGAGAAGCTGGACGCGGCAGCCATTACCTCGCGCTGGCCTGAGATTACCGTCCCGGAGGATTATATCGGCCTCTTTGAAGCCAACTCCGGCGTCCTGCACTGTGAAACGGCGATCAAAACCTGGATCGATCTTGCCGCCAAAGCGGGCTGCGCGCAGCTGTTCAATTGCCCCGTAGAGGCTATCACGCATAATGCAAACGGCGTTACGGTGAAAACCGTAGACGGAGAGTATTCGGCTTCCCGCCTGCTTATCAGCGCAGGAACCTGGGTTACCCGCCTGCTCCCGGACCTGCCGATCCAGCCAGTGCGCAAGGTCTTCTCCTGGTTCCAGTCGGACGGGCGTTACAGCGCGCAAAACAAATTCCCGGCGTTTACCGGCGAGTTACCCAACGGCGATCAGTTCTACGGTTTCCCTTCCGAGAAGGACGCCCTCAAGATTGGTAAACACAACGGCGGGCAGGTCATCTCCTCACCGGAGGAGCGCAAACCCTTTGGCGCGTGCCCGCAGGACGGCTCAGAAGCCTTCTCGTTCCTGCGCAATATTCTCCCGGGCGTCGGTGGACTGCTTTATGGCGCGGCCTGCACCTACGACAACACCCCGGATGAAGATTTTATCATCGATACGCTGCCGGGCCATGACAACACCCTGCTGATTACCGGGCTGAGCGGCCATGGCTTTAAGTTCGCTTCGGTGTTGGGTGAAATCGCCGCGCAGTTTGCCCAGGGTATCACGTCGCAGTTTGATCTGACACCGTTCTCACTATCGCGTTTTAACGGATAATCGGCCACGGGCTCCGGCGGTACCGGGACCCGTTTTTTTCGTACTCAACTGTGGGGCGATATGCGCAGGATCGTGGGTTTTCTCGTCAATAACATTCGCGAGCACTTTATGCTCTATATCTTATTGTGGGCGCTGCTCGCTATCGTCGATGTTATTTACATTGTGTTTTATTGAAAGCGATAACTGACATTAGCTGACGTTACTTTATGTTTATTTAAGCTTTTTTCTTCTGCTAAATACGTCTTGCACGAAGCCACTGAATTAAATTTGCGGTTCCTTTTCAAAATCGCTGAAATAAATAAAATAAAAATCAATAGTCAATTATTTTAGTTGCAATATCGCGCCTTCCCGTTCATTTTTATCTTTCGGTTAATTTGAAAATGGACATTCTGATGCAATTGCGTAACTCCTCCCGGCGCTACGGAATAATATCCATAAGCTTGCACTGGATATTTGCCATTGCCGTCTATGGTATGTTCGGACTTGGACTCTGGATGGTCACGCTCAGCTATTACGATGGCTGGTATCATCAGGCACCCGAGCTGCATAAAAGCATTGGCGTCCTCCTGATGCTGGGGCTGGTATTTCGCGTAATCTGGCGACATGTTTCTCCACCGCCCGCGCCACTAAAGACATACGGTAAAATAACCCGCGTTAGCGCTGTCGCCGCGCATATTGTGCTGTATGCACTGCTCTTCGCCATTCTGATCAGCGGCTATCTCATTTCAACGGCAGACGGTAAGCCGATTAGCGTTTTTGGCCTGTTCGAGGTTCCGGCAACGCTCAGCGATGCCGGGGCTCAGGCTGACACGGCGGGCGTCGTTCACCTCTGGCTTGCCTGGAGCGTGGTGACCCTGTCCGTACTGCACGGGCTCGCAGCCCTTAAACACCATTTTATTGATAAAGACGATACGCTTAAGCGCATGCTTGGCCGCTCGTCAGTTGACTCTGGAGCATAAAATGAAAAAACACCTGCTGGGTATCGCCCTGGGTTCTCTGTTATTCACCGCCGGTTCTGCCGTGGCGGCTGACTATAAAATTGATAAAGAGGGCCAGCACGCTTTCGTCAATTTCCGCATTCAGCATCTGGGATACAGCTGGCTGTACGGTACCTTTAAAGATTTCGACGGCACATTCACTTTTGACGAGAAAAACCCTGCGGCAGATAAAGTCAATGTGACCATTAATACGAACAGCGTCGACACAAACCATGCTGAGCGCGATAAACACCTGCGCAGCGCAGAGTTCCTGAACGTCACAAAATTCCCGCAGGCCACCTTCACCTCAACGGAAGTGAAGAAAGAGGGTGATAAGTTGGCTATTACCGGTAATCTGACGCTGAATGGCGTAACCAAACCCGTCACTCTGGACGCAAAATTGATCGGTCAGGGTGACGATCCGTGGGGCGGTAAACGCGCAGGTTTTGAAGCGGCGGGTAAAATTCACCTGAAAGATTTTAATATCACAACGGATTTAGGCCCGGCGTCTCAGGACGTTGAGCTGGTTATTTCCGTTGAAGGTGTGCAGCAGAAGTCGTAATAGATTCGCCCGGCAGGCTCTCGCCGTGCCGGGCGTTATTATTATTCCGGGTCAGGAATGCCCAGTTTAGTATTCAGACGGCCGCGTGATTTATTAAAAATCTTATTGCCGTTTTCACGTCCTGCGCGACGACGACGCTGCTCTTCTTCCGGCAGGATACTCTCCTCGCTGCACAGCTCGCTACAGCAGCCGTTAAACTTCTCGGCACAGGCCGGACATTGGATAAACAGCAGGTGGCAACCGTCGTTTTTGCAGTTGGTGTGGGTATCGCACGGCGCGCCGCACTGGTGGCACTGGGCAATCACATCTTCTGAAATACGCTCGCCCATGCGCTCGTCAAAGACGAAGTTTTTACCGATAAAGCGTACCGGTAAGCCCTGCTCGCGGGCGCGGCGGGCGTACTCGATAATACCGCCTTCAATGTGCCAGACCTTGTTGAACCCATTGTGCTTCATCCACGCGCTGGCCTTCTCGCAGCGGATACCGCCGGTGCAGTACATAACGATTTTTTTATCCTTATGCTCCTGCATCATCTCCACCGCTTTCGGCAGCTGCTCGCGGAAGGTATCGGCCGGAATTTCCATCGCGTTTTCAAAATGCCCCACTTCGTACTCATAGTGGTTACGCATATCAATGAACACCGCATCCGGATCGTCCAGCATCGCATTCACTTCCGCGGCCTTCAGATATTCACCGACATCCGCAGGATTAAACTCAGGATCGTCGATACCGTCCGCCACGATGCGTTCACGCACCTTCATGCGCAGCACCCAGAACGATTTCCCGTCGTCATCCAGGGCAATGTTCAGGCGCAGGCCGTCGAGGGCCGGATCGAAGCTGTAAAGTACGTCGCGGAATGCGTTCACCTTGCTTTCCGGTACGCTAATCTGTGCGTTAATGCCTTCGCGGGCAAGATAGACGCGCCCGAAGACGTTCAGCGCCGTGAAGGCCTGATAAAGCGCATCGCGGGTCGCCTGCGGATCGTCGATCGTGAAATATTTGTAGAAAGAGATGGTTGTGCGCGGTTCGGTTTCAGCCAACATACGCGCCTTTAACATCTCATTCGAAACGCGGTTGTGTAACACTGGCATGGTGTACAAGTCCTGCAATCGTCAGAGAGAATGAAAAATCGGTCGGCATCATATAGCAAACAAAACCAATTTACATCCACACAATTTACGCTACATTTCACACACCCTGATGAATCAGGCTTAACAATTGCCGTCGTCGCGCAGGTTTCGGCGGCAGATATTTTGGCTACGTCTCAAAAAATGCGACAATAGCGAAACAGGACGTTTGAACACAGGAAAGACATGACCCAGTTACCAAAATTTACCGTCGCCCTTTTGCACCCCCGCTATTGGATGACCTGGCTTGGCATTGGCTTTTTATGGCTACTGGTACAGCTTCCCTACCCTGTTATCTTCCGGTTAGGTAAATCATTAGGCCGACTCGCGCAAATCTTTATGAAACGCCGCGCCCGCATCGCGTATCGTAACCTTGAGCTGTGCTTTCCGCAGATGAGCGAGGCAGAACGTCATGATATGGTCTCGAAGAATTTCGAATCCGTCGGAATGGGGCTCATGGAAACCGGCATGGCGTGGTTCTGGCCGGACAAACGCATGGCGCGCTGGAGCAAGGTGACCGGAACCGGCATGGAGCCGGTGCATACTCTTCAGGCCAATCAGACCGGCGTGTTGCTGATCGGCGTCCATTTCCTGACGCTGGAAATCGGGGCGCGCATGTTCGGCATGCAGGCGCCCGGCATCGGGGTTTATCGTCCTAACGACAACCCGGTTATCGATCTCATTCAGACCAACGGCCGCATGCGCTCCAACAAAAGCATGATCGACCGTAAGGATCTGAAGGGCATGATCCGCGCGCTAAAGTCCGGTGAAGTAGTCTGGTATGCTCCCGATCACGACTATGGCCCACAGGCCAGCGTCTTTGTTCCCTTCTTCGCCGTCGACGAGGCCGCCACCACGACCGGCACCTGGATGCTGGCGCGGATGTCCAAAGCCGCCATTGTTCCCTTTGTTCCCCGCCGTATGCCGGATGGCTCAGGCTACGAGCTGATGATGCTTGAGCCGGAACTCGCGCCGCCGCTGGAAGATGCGGAAACCACCGCGCGCTGGATGAACGGCGTTGTGGAGAAGTGCATCATGCTGGCGCCAGAACAGTACATGTGGCTGCATCGCCGCTTTAAAACGCGGCCAGAAGGCACGCCGTCCCGCTATTAATCTCTCATGCGGCCTCCAGGGCCGCATGCTGTTTTAGCTTTAAAAGCTCCCCCTCATTGCGGCAATCATAACCCAGGCGCATAATTAGCAGGCTTATTACTTCATGCTTCAGGTGCTCTGCACCTCACTATGCGGATTGTTATGTCACCCTCAGATGCCCCCATAAACTGGAAGCGTAACCTCACGGTTGCGTGGCTTGGCTGTTTTCTTACCGGCGCGGCGTTTAGCCTGGTCATGCCTTTCCTGCCGCTCTACGTCGAGCAGCTGGGCGTGACGGGCCACGGCGCGCTCAACATGTGGTCTGGCCTGGTATTCAGCATCACGTTTCTCTTTTCCGCCATCGCCTCGCCCTTCTGGGGCGGCCTTGCTGACCGCAAGGGACGTAAAATCATGCTGCTGCGTTCGGCACTGGGGATGGCCATTATCATGGCGCTGATGGGCGTGGCGCAGAACGTCTGGCAGTTTCTGATATTGCGCGCATTGCTGGGCTTATTGGGCGGATTTATTCCCAACGCAAACGCCCTGATCGCCACGCAAATGCCTCGCCATAAGAGCGGCTGGGCGCTTGGAACGCTCTCAACCGGTGGCGTGAGCGGTGCTCTGCTGGGACCGCTGGCGGGGGGGTTACTGGCGGATAACTGCGGCCTGCGCCCGGTTTTTTTCATCACCGCGAGCGTTTTGTTTCTGTGCTTTATTGTCACCCTGCTCTGCATCCGTGAAAAATTTACACCCGTCGCTAAAAAAGAGATGCTTCACGCCAGAGACGTGCTGACCTCGCTTAAAAATCCCAGGCTGGTGCTGAGCCTGTTCGTAACGACAATGATCATTCAGGTAGCAACCGGATCGATTGCCCCTATTCTGACGCTGTACGTTCGCGACCTGGCGGGTAATGTTAGCAATATTGCCTTTATCAGCGGGCTAATTGCCTCCGTGCCCGGCGTGGCGGCGCTGCTTAGTGCGCCGCGGCTGGGGAAGCTGGGGGACCGCGTGGGTCCTGAGAAGATCCTGATTTGTGCGCTGGTTATCTCCGTCCTGCTGCTCATCCCCATGTCGATGGTGCACTCTCCGTGGCAGCTGGGCGTGCTTCGCTTTTTGTTGGGCGCCGCCGACGGGGCGTTGCTGCCCGCCGTACAGACCCTGCTGGTCTACAACTCCACGAACCAGATTGCCGGGCGAATCTTTAGCTATAACCAGTCATTTCGCGATATCGGTAACGTCACCGGGCCGCTTCTCGGCGCGGGTATTTCCGCCAGCTTCGGTTTTCGCGCCGTCTTTATCGTGACGGCTGGCGTGGTGCTGTTCAACGCAATTTATTCGTGGTTCAGTTTATCCCGCGCGTTACGGCCGGTGACGGAATAAGACGAACGCCTGACGGCTTATTTTCGCATTCATACTTGCAGAATCTGATATTCAGCTATTCTTTCCCTGAAACCTTCTGGAAAACAGGGAGACACCAATGACCATGTACGCCACGCTGGAAGAAGCTATTGATGCCGCTCGTGAAGAGTTCCTTGCCGATAATCCCGGTGTTGAGGAAGAAGATGCTGACGTGCAACAACTTAATATCCAAAAATACGTTCTGCAGGATGGGGATATTATGTGGCAGGCCGAATTCTTTGCCGATGAAGGCGAAGAAGGGGAATGTTTGCCGGTCCTGAGCGGTGCAGGTGCGCAGGCCGTCTTTGATGGCGACTATGATGAAATCGAGTTACGCCAGGAATGGCTGGAGGAGAATACGCTGCACGAGTGGGATGAAGGCGAATTTCAGCTCGAGCCACCTTTGGATACGGAAGAAGGTCAAACCGCAGCCGATGAGTGGGACGAGCGTTAATTTACGCTACTCGTACGGGCCGTGGCTGGCATCAATCGGCAGCAACAGCGTGTCGAAAATCAGCGAAAACGGCAGATCGAGCACCGTCAGATAGCGCCATGCGGAATCGCGTACATCCCATTTCACGCCCGGATAGTACTGGTTGCCATGGCCCTGCCCTGGAATGGTGCGGCTGATGATGCTGCCGCAGCCGCTTAGCAGGCATGTCATCATAACGACGATGATTATTTTCATCAGTAACCTCTAAAAAAATACCGGCCTCGCAGCCGGTATTTTATCTGGCGGGTGGCGCTATGCTTACCCACCCTGCTTAACCACTTACTTGGCCTTCAGCGCCAGCGGGTTCAGCTTCAGCTCTTTGTAGTAGTTCACCCACGAAGAATACTTCTCCGGAGCGGACCATACGCGATAGTGAAGCCTTGCCATCGTGACCGGATCGCTCAGCAGCACCAGACGACGGTCGCGATTGAGTTTTTCCGGGGTCTCATTAAGCGCCTGCTCAACGTGACGATCGCGGGCAATCTCCAGCACCTGGCTTGCGCGGTGGCGCGCAGTGGCCATCGCCGTCGCCAGGGCGTTGAATGACGGGTTAAACACAGCGTGCATAAAGCCATCATCCAGCGTGCGGCTGCGGTTCTGCTCCAGGTAGGTATCGGTATCCACCAGCACCTGCGGCGGGGAATACTCTTCCGGGATCAGGAACAGTTTCCAGCGCTTGGTACGCAGCCCCACCGTTGACCGGCTGGAGATCACGGACACAAACGGCGACAGGATCAGCGAGAAGACAATCGGTGCCAGCCAGAACAGGAAGCGCAGATCCAGCCAGGCCATTCCGGCCGCCCACACCAGCCCCAGCAGCAGCTGAGAACCGTGGCGCATAAAGGCTTCACTCCATGGCGTGGAGTCGTCATCACGCTGCGGTGAGTTCCAGACCACTTCCCAGCCCAGGAACGCACTGACCACAAACACGGTGTGGAACAGCATACGCACCGGCGCCAGCAGCACGGAGAACAGCACTTCCAGCAGCAGAGAAAGGGTCACGCGGAAGAAACCGCCATACTCTTTCGAGCCTTTGCACCAGATCAGGATGATACTGAGCAGTTTAGGCAGGAACAGCAGCACCATGGTGGAAGCAAACAGCGCAATCGCCAGCTCAGGACGCCACTGCGGCCACACCGGGAACAGCTGGCGCGGTTGCAGGAAGTATTGCGGCTCCGTCAGGGCATGGACGACCTGCAGCGCAGTGGAGAGCGCGAGGAACATAAACCACAGCGGTGCGGAGAGGTAAGACATCACGCCCGTCAGGAACACCGCACGGTGAACCGGGTGCATCCCTTTAACGAGGAACAGGCGGAAGTTCATCAGGTTACCGTGACACCAGCGGCGGTCTCGCTTGAGCTCATCCAGCAGGTTCGGCGGCAGCTCTTCGTACGATCCCGGCAGGTCGTAGGCAATCCAGACGCCCCAGCCAGCACGACGCATCAGCGCCGCTTCCACGAAGTCATGCGACAGAATCGAACCGGCAAACGAACCCTCGCCCGGCAGCGGCGCCAGCGCACAGTGCTCAATGAACGGCTTCACGCGGATAATAGCGTTGTGGCCCCAGTAGTGCGATTCACCCAGCTGCCAGAAGTGCAGACCGGCGGTAAACAGCGGCCCGTAAACACGGGTGGCGAACTGCTGGCAGCGCGCGTACAGGGTGTCCATACCGGACGCTTTTGGCGAAGACTGAATGATGCCCGCGTTCGGGTTGGCTTCCATCAGGCGCACCAGACCGCTCAGGCAGTCACCGCTCATGACGGAGTCAGCATCCAGCACAACCATGTAGCTATACTGGTTACCCCAGCGACGGCAGAAGTCATCGATGTTGCCGCTTTTACGCTTCACGCGACGGCGGCGGCGGCGATAGAAGATCTGCCCTTCGCCCTGCACTTCCGCAATCAACTCCATCCAGGCTTTTTGCTCTGCCACGCAGATATCCGGGTTGTAGCTGTCGCTCAGGATGTAAACGTCGAAATGCTCCGCGTTACCGGTCGCCTTTACGGACTCCCAGGTCGCACGCAGGCCCGCAAATACGCGGTCAACGTCTTCGTTACAGATAGGCATAATCAGCGCGGTACGGTGCTCAGGATTGAGGGGTTCATCCCCGACCGTTGACGCCGAAATGCTGTATTTGTCCCGTCCCATCAGCAGCTGCAGGAAGCCCATCAGCGCGGTCCAGAAACCGGCCGATACCCAGCAGAAGAGAACCGCGAACAGCAGGAGAATGCCGCTTTGCAGAATGTACGGCAGCAGCTGCATGAAGGAGACCCAGAGATCCTGGCCCATCATGTCAGTCGGGTTGATAAACGCCCAGCCCTGGTAAGGCAGAATGGTTTTCATGTACCAGGTCGCGACAACCGTCTGCGCCAGCGTCAGAAGCAGCAGGATATAACGGCGGATTGTGCCCACGGTACGCCATTTCTGTTCAGAGGCCTGCTCTTCTTTCGTCAGGCGCGACAGATAGCGCGGCGTGACGTCACGCCCGCGCAGGCGATCCCAGAAGCGGCCAACCGGGTTGGTGCGCCATGGATCGGGGAACATTGAGGAACGCGTCGCCTTCGGCATGGCCTGAAGCTGATCGCGTCCTTCGTCGTCTTTAATCAACTGCCCTTCTGCCAGCGAGTCCGGCCAGGCCTGCTCCAGACGCGCCTTGACTGACCCCAGCGGCGTATCATCATCACGGGAAAACTGACGATGTTCGCCATCCAGCGCGGTATGAACCGCCCGGATGTCGCTCTTAGGCAGCGCCGCTTTTTCGATATCCGTCAGCGGCATGGCATCAATATATTCAGATGTATTATTCATTGGCAGGTAGCTGGTAGCTCCAGGTTTCACTCAGCGGCTGATCTTCACTGACCAGCGCAGCACGCATTTCAGTGGTCTGTTTCGGATCTTTCACTTTCACGCGCAGGGTCAGACGCCAGCCTTTGGTTACCGGGTTGTAACGCACGGTGTTCTCTACGATTTCACCGTTGTCACCGATGCTGGCCTGGGCCGACACCGCAGTATCCGGAGCCAGTTTCTTCATATCCTGGCCGGTGAAGTCCACGACAAACGCCACCGTACCGTCAGGCTGACGGATAAGGTTAGACTGCTTCACGTCACCCGTAGAGCGGCGAGTCTGCGTCACATACGCGTTATCCGGCGCATGCAGCTTATCTTCGTCGCGGCTGAAGGTAATGGTGTACTTGAAGTTCATCTCTTTACCGGCTTCCGGCAGTTGATCCGGCGTCCAGTATGCAACGATGTTGTCGTTGGTTTCGTCGTTGGTTGGAATTTCAACCAGCTCTACCTTGCCTTTACCCCAGTCGCCTTTCGGCGTAACCCAGGCGCTTGGACGCAGGTCATAGCGGTCGTCAAGATCTTCAAAGCGAGAGAACTGACGGCCACGTTGCAGCAGGCCAAAGCCCTGCGGGTTTTCCATCGCAAAGCTGCTGACCGCCAGATGTTTCGGGTTATTCAGCGGACGCCAGATCCACTCACCGTTGCCGGCATGAATAGACAGACCGTTGGAGTCATGCAGTTCCGGGCGGAAGTTGGTGGCTGGTGACGGCTGGTTCGGCCCAAACAGGAACATACTGGTCAGCGGTGCAACGCCCAGTTTGCCCACTTTGTCACGCAGGTAAACCTTAGACTGCACGTCAACGACCGTGTCACGACCCGGCATAATCACAAAGCGATAGGCACCGGTTGCACGCGGAGAGTCGAGCAGCGCATAAATAGTCAGACGTTTGTCCGTTGGTTTTGGACGTTCAATCCAGAACTCACGGAAACGCGGGAACTCTTCACCTGATGGCAGCGCGGTATCAATAGCCAGACCGCGCGCAGAAAGCCCGTACACCTGACCCGCGCCAATCACGCGGAAGTAGCTGGCGCCAAGCATGCTGACGATTTCGTCGTTTTTATCTTTGCTGTTGATCGGGTAAAGGACTTTGAAGCCTGCGAAGCCCAGGTCTTTCACCGTATCTTTGTCGTGTTGCACATTGCCAAAATTGAAGTAATCCGGGCTGTACTTGATCTTGCGTACCGCGGTTGCCGTCACTTCGTTGATGGCAACAGGCGTGTCGAAGTACATACCCTGATGATAAAATTCAAGCTTGAACGGGGTTTTAATGTTGTTCCAGTACGCTTTATCGTGGTTGAACTGGATCTGCTGATAGTCCGCATACTTCATGTCGCGGAAAACGGAGGGCAAGTTACTTTTCGGCGCTTCGTAGCTCTTGCCTGCCATCGATTTTGCCTGTTTTGCGACATCGTCGATGTTAAAGGCCAGTGCCGATGAGGTATACAGTGATAACACCACTGCAGCACCCAACCAACGCATTTTCATCATCTGTGGTTTATGTTTCATAATAAGTAAGCACTTCCCCCTTTGTGTGCTTATATCGATCCGATCCATTTTAATGGAAACTCAGGCAATCCGACAACATAATCACTGCTTTGTTCAGCTGCTGGCTCATGGATTAAGCAAATGAAAGAACCCGCTATTCACTTTGCGTGCTTATCCTGGAGACAGTGTGTCGGTCTTGGTGTAGGGTTGGCTTCGAATGTAACCATTATGAGTCTTAGGGATAAGGCGAAAAGTCTGAGAATGCACAACGTTATATGAGCACAACACCGATACAACGGGAATATTTCCTCGACTCGATCCGGGCATGGCTGATGCTATTGGGGATCCCCTTTCATATTTCACTGATTTACTCCAGCCACACGTGGCATGTTAATAGCCAGATGCCCTCCTGGTGGCTGACGCTGTTTAATGACTTTATTCACGCTTTCCGCATGCAGGTGTTTTTTGTCATATCCGGCTATTTTTCGTACATGCTTTTTTTACGCTACCCGCTTAAGCGCTGGTGGAAAGTGCGCGTGGAGCGCGTCGGTATTCCCATGTTAACCGCCATCCCGCTGCTGACGTTGCCGCAGTTCATTATGCTGCAGTACGTTAAAGGCAAGGCCGAAAACTGGCCGAATCTCTCGCTGTACGAAAAGTACAACACGCTGGTCTGGGAACTGGTGTCTCACCTCTGGTTCTTGCTGGTTCTGGTGGTGCTGACCACGGTCAGTCTGGTGATTTTCAGCCGCCTGCGCCGCCATCTCAGCACGACGGCCGACTCTTTCTTCACCAACATCACGCTGGGCAGACTGTCGGTGCTCTTCTTACTGCTGGGGATCGCTTATGCCGCGGTGAGACGCACGCTGTTTATCGTCTATCCACCGATACTGAGCGACGGCCTGTTCAATTTTGTGGTGATGCAGTCGCTGTTCTACATTCCGTTCTTTTTAATCGGCGCACTGGCCTTTATTCATCCGAAGCTTAAAGCGCTGTTTACTACCCCGTCACCGTGGTGCGCGGTAGGTGCTGCCATCGCCTTCGTGGCCTATCTGCTGAACCAGCGATACGGGAGCGGCGATGCCTGGATGTATGAAACGGAAAGCGTGATCACTATGCTGTTGGGCCTGTGGATGGTGAATGTGGTGTTCGCGCTCGGCCACCGTTTGCTGAACTTCAAGTCCAGCCGCGTGACCTACTTCGTCAACGCTTCACTGTTTATCTATCTGGTGCATCATCCTCTGACGCTGTTCTTCGGGGCATATATCACGCCGCATATCGCATCCAACACGCTGGGCTTCTTTACCGGGCTGGTGTTTGTGGTGGGGATTGCCGTCGTACTCTATGAGATCCATCTGCGGATCCCTCTCCTGCGCTTCCTGTTTTCAGGAAAACCACAGCCGAAAGCCGCCTGAGCAGCGCGGCGCACTCCGTGCGCCGCGCTTGCTTCAGCTTTCCAGCTCTTGCCTGCGCTGAGTCAAAAGACGCTGATACAGATGAGTGGTGTCTTCATCGAAGCAGACAAAAATCACCTTCTCTGGCAGCGGCTTGAGTGAAAGATAACGGTAGACGGTATCTACGGCGATGGCCGCCGCAGCCGCCTTTGGATAACCATACACGCCGGTGCTGATGGCCGGAAACGCCATCGTTTTGAAGCCGTTGTCGGCGGCAAGCCGCAGACAGTTCCGGTATGCCTCTTCCAGAAGACTCGCTTCATGCCGATCGCCGCCATGCCACACGGGCCCGACAGCATGAATCACCGCTTTGGCGGGAAGGTTGCCCGCAAGCGTAATCACCGCATGTCCCGGAGGGCATTCACCCTGTTGCTGACGCACGATTTTACAGGCTTCCAGTAACTGCGGTCCGGCAGCCCGATGAATAGCGCCGTCTACTCCTCCTCCCCCCATCAGGGAAGGATTGGCCGCATTGACGATGACGTCGACATGGACGGTCGTAATATCGCCATGAATAACTTCAATTTGCGGTTTCATAAAGCCCCTCTGCTGCCCGCCCTTTTTATAAGTGTATCGCAGAGGGGTTATTGAGAAAACGACAGGCCTAAAACCGCGCCCACCAGCGGGCGCGCACGGGTATTAACGGTACTGGATCTGAACAACCGCGAGCGTTTTTTCAGGATTCAGGTACGTCATATTGACCGTCGCAAGGCTGGAAGCAGTCGACTTGCCGTTCAGCGCATCGTCATAGCTGATCGTACGCGTTTGCATACGGTTTTTTTCCGGGCATGACAGCGCAAGCTGCCGCTGTTGCGGTGTGACTTCACAAGGGTCAGCAACGATTGCACCGCGAAAGTGAATAACACCACCTTCCGCAATAGTGGCTGAATAAGCTGGAGCGATTAAAGCAGAAACGAGCAGGCCCAGACCTGAAATAAGACGAGCAAAATAGTGGGTCACGATATGTACTCCTCAATGAAAATCGTCCATGAGGGGCAAACGCGCTTCATTATGCAAACGAAGGCTGACGTTACGGAACCAAACAACGCAGTTCCTGATAACAGCTTAGTTCAACGGCAAATATTCGCAATACATTGATTTTATGAATATTTACAGCGTACCCCCGGCTGGCGACCACTGCTGTGATAAATGAAGCGCTTTTCCATCCGTGACGGTGACTACGATTTTTACCGTGTCTCCCGCAGAAATAGTTAAACTCAACCGCGTTAAATCAATCGCCTGATTAGCGGGGATAAAAAGGGTATTTTGCTGTCGTGAAGCACTTTGCCCACTCTGCCCTTCTTTCAGTGAGAGGATCTGAACCTGACAATCACACGGTTCCGACAAAATGACCTGCGGAATAATGGTTGTCATATTTCCCTGCTGTGACGTTTTAAAAGCGATCTGCCCGGAAAGCGCGGCAAGGAGAATGAAGGTATTCATGAGGAACTCCCGAAAAAAAACAGGGCATCGGCCCTGTTTTTTTGTATTCCAGATTTCAGTATCAGTACTGATGCGCTGTCGCGTGGTTACCAAAGCCAATCTGGGTCACGTTGACAGTGGAGTTAGACGCCGTCTGGTCTACGAGCGCACCGTTAAGGCCGCCGTACTGGCTAACATTCATAACGGATTTTTTGCTGTTCCACTGATCGAGTGTCGCACTGTTGCCGAAACCGTTCTGGGTCAGGTTGATTTTACTGTCGTCAGAACCCTGACCGACATCAGCCCCGTTACCACCACCGGTCTGGCTAATATTCAGAACGGAATTTCTGGCATCCGTCTGCAGGGCCAGCGCTGAGTTACCGCCACCGTTCTGGTAAATATTCAGAGTTGAATTTGGACCACTATATCCGCCCTGACCATGACCGTGTCCATGACCCCATCCGCCCTGATTAATCATACCAGCCATAGCACTACCAGAAACTACGATTGCTGCAAGTGCTGCCACTTTGATAAATTTCATGGTAAACCCCCATCGGATTGATTAACGTCGTCGCGAAATAACTAGCGCTGAATAACGCGAATTGCCATCTGCGACTGTTTCTGCACTACAACTGCGGTTTTCTGCGTACCGTACTGCGTAATATTTGCTCTATTACCCGACCCTTTCTGGATAATTTTCGCACTATTACCATATCCATCCTGCGTAATGCCTGCATCGTTCCCGTTACCGCTCTGATCGATCCAGGCAATATTATAAGTCCCTGATTGATCAACTCTCGCTCTGTTGCCTGCCCCATCCTGGGAAATGACGGACAAGAGTTTCGATCCTTCCTGGCGAAGCTGAGCGTCATTAAACACGCCCTGTTGACCAATAATGGCTGCCTGATTTAATGATGAATGACTTAATTCATTAACCGCAAAATTATATTCAGCGTTTGCCAAATCTGAATTCGATGCGGTTACAAATCCAGGCGCACCCAGTAATGTAAACATCAAAAATAACGCTGTGTTTTTCATGTTGTCACCCTGTACCCGGCTACCTGAAAACACCTTGATCGTATTTCGTATTAAACGACTCGTTTTTTTGTTAACGCGTCGTTACGGTGAAGAGTATGTCCGCTGAAACATTTTAAATATCTCACCCGCGCGGCTTATTTTTATTTTTCAGCTCACCACAAAGTTGTAATTTGCACCATAAAAGGCATTACTCAGGCCGGTTTTATTTTTTATGAAATATTTATGCGTGGCATGCTGTACAACGGCGAGAAAGCCGCCCATGCCCCTTCCCGCGTTGTTTAAGCGTAACGCCAGGATGACATTTTCTTTAGTGCGTGACACAAGGCGAGTTTTCTTAAGCCAGAAAAACCAGAACGGTATGACTTAGAAAGTATCAGTTACTCATACCTTGACACATACCAATTAAAAT
>NZ_JAWNCA010000012.1:0-135062 GCF_034106185.1 Enterobacter sp. 296B2
GTAATATATACTAGATTTAACATATCCTACTCGAATTAAAAAATAATAACATCTTTCTGCACATTCTATAATATCTCTTTTGTTTTTTTTATCTTTAACAATGTCTAAAGTCTTAAGCTGAAGGTTCCTCCAATAATTATTAGCTGAAAGAGTACCTTTTAATAAATTAAGTAAGGTACGTAATTCCTCTACCGAGTTGGTATTCAGCCTATTTAACGTATAATTTTCATTACCATAAAGCATATCTTTTGCAACTGGATCGTTTTTTATACAGCTCACCAGTTTTTCTAAGAAGTAATCTAATTCGTCACGAGCATTTTTTCTTACTCCTGACTCAACAAGAGAAATTAACTTATAACAATCATCTAAGATTTCCCAAATTGTTGGTTCTATTATTTTCTCAGGGACTGGGGTTCCATCATAAGATAACTCGAGGGAACGCTCTACAAAAAGCAATAAACCAATAGTATTGTCTGATAAAGTCCATTTTTTTAAGTCATTAAACTTCATAATACGTCCTCACGCCAGAGATTAACTTTGTATAACTGGATAATTTTTATGCGATAAAAGCATGACTGTAGAGTCAAAATATCACTTAGTTACAGCCATGAAAAACCCTTATTCATGGAAGGATAACATACTTCTATTAATCGTATCACGCAATAAAAAACGACTAAAAAAAGTAGTTGTTTTTATGTCATATACAATACCACATAATAAAATTAATTAGACCTCGCATACTTTGGTTGATATATTTTCATTTTTTCTTGCTCGCCTCTGTATCGAACTCAATGCGTGAATGGCACTGCCTGTTTTTTTTGACTGCTCTTTAAAAAGGCCCCTTTCAGGAGCCTCCTATCATCAATCAAGCCTGCACCGGCAACCTAAAACTCGAAATACTCCGTGAAAGCTGCTGCGCCTGCTCTTCCAGCGATGCCGCTGCCGCAGCAGACTGCTGCACCAGCGCGGCGTTCTGCTGGGTGACGCCATCCATCTCGGTCACCGCCTGCCCGACCTGGCTGATCCCGCGGCTCTGCTCTTCGGAGGCGACGGAGATCTGCTCCATCAGCGTATTCACTTTATTCACCGACGAAATAATCGAGTCAATCACCTCGCCCGAGCGGCTGACCAGCTCCGCACCGTTTTTCACGCTGGAGACCGACTGCGCAATCAGGCTCTCGATATCCTTGGCTGCCACCGCGCTTTTCTGCGCCAGGGTGCGCACTTCGCTGGCCACGACCGCAAAGCCGCGACCTTGCGTACCGGCGCGCGCCGCTTCAACCGCCGCGTTCAGCGCCAGAATATTGGTCTGGAAAGCGATGCTGTTAATCACGCTGGTAATGTCTTCGATGCGCTTCGAGTTCGCCGCGATGGTGTTCATCGTGTCGATCACTTCACGGGTCACCGCTTCACCGGTGTGGGCATTTTTCACCGCGTCCTGCACCAGTTTACCGGCCTGATAGACGTTGTCGGTATTGTTCGCCACCGTCGCGCTCAGCTCTTCCATGCTGGCCGCCGTCTGGGTTAAGGCGGAAGCCTGCTGCTCGGTACGTGACGCCAGGTCGATATTCCCGGAGGCAATCTCCTGGGCCGCGTGCGTCACGGTATGGCTCGCATCGCGCACCTGGGCGATGGTCGCGAGCAGTGCCTGACGCATCTGCTCCATCGAGCCCATCAGGTGGTCGATTTCGTTATGTGAACTCCCCTTCACCGGCACCGGAGTGTCCAGCTTGCCCGCCGCAATCTGGCTGCAGTGCTCGCGCGCCAGGTTAACCGGGGCAAAGACGAAGCGCTTCATAAAGAGGCTGACCGCGACAATCACCGCCACAAACAGGCAGGCAATAACGGCAATCATCGCCAGGCCGGAGACAAAATTACTGCTCGCATCTTCGTTCAGGCTTTTGGCGTATTTCTGGTGGACCGAAAGCACCTGGTCGAGCACGATTTCGTACTGACGGTCGAGGCGGGAAACTTCCGGGATCAGGGCGTTAAATTTAGCGACATCGTGCGCCGCCGCGGCATCGATCAGCGGTGCCAGCCCCTGGTTGCGGTAGTTTTGCCAGGCGTCCTGATAGGCACTCACCAGCGGCGCTTCATCCGTAAGACGCGGCGAAGCCATAAAGGCCGCAAAGGCATTGTCGGCTTTGGTCAGCGCCTCTTTCACTGCGGCAAGCTTTGCAGACTCGTCTGTCGAGTTGCCCGCTTCCACCATCTTCACGTACTCCATCACCCGCACGCGCAGCGTACGGCTGTGGTTGATGGGGTCAATAATCGACAGCACCACCTGGATCTCTTTGTTCACGTTATCCAGGGAGTTATTACTTTTAATGATGAGGCCAACGCTCGTCACGGTGCTGACGATAAAGAACAAAAGCAGCGAGAACAGGACAATCAGGGACGACTTTTTCAACGACATAAACCAATACCTCAAGGAGAATTATTCCTTATGGTTATCGGCGCTTCCAAAACTTAAATTAATTAAAGTTATTGATGTATCGCGCGGGGCTATACCGCTGGCTTATAGCGCCGCTGCAGAGTGGCATCCAGCTTGCGCTGCAATGTTTGCGGCGTCTCCCCTTCGATCAATTTGCCTATCAGATCAAAGCAGTGCCACGCCAGCTGGCGGTTGTCCTGACGAATGGTATCCACCGGGATCGTCAGCGAATCGTAGAGATAGTGATCGTCGAAGCTGGCTAGCCTGATATCGCTTTGCAGCAGGTTGTGCTGGCCCATATAGCGCAGCACCCCCTCCAGCAGCCCGCAGGCGGCGGTGAACAACGCTTTTGGCGGACGTCCCAGGCGGGCGCAGAGTTCGGCAAACATCTCGTACCCGGAGCTCGGGTGATAGTTGCCGTGAACGATCCACTCGGGGCGCAGCGCCACACCGGCCTCTCGCAGACCTTGCTTAAACCCTTCCAGGCGGTCGCGTGTCGGAGACAGGCGCGGCTGTCCGCCGAGGAAGTAGAACTCATCCGGATGCTGACGCGCAATGTCCGCTACCAGTGCCGTCGTCGGGGTAATGGAGTCGGTGATCACCAGCGGCAGCGCGCTGTCGTTCATGTGGCGGTCAAAAAGCACCACGGGCAGCTGCTCGCTGAGCTTCAGGTAGTCCGCATCATTCAGCATGCTGGAGGCCACAATCAGCCCGTCCACCTGACGCGCCACCATGTTGTTCACCACCACTGTCTCCTGCCCTGGGTTTTCATCGCTGCATGAGATCAGCAGCTGAACGCCGGCCTCGCGGCACAGCGTCTCCAGCTCGTGAGAAAACACGGCAAAACCGTAGTTGGTGATCTCCGGAACGACAAGACCAATGGTGTGGCTGCGGTTATCGCGCAGCGACCGGGCGTGAATGCTGGGCTGATAGTGGTGCTCTTTTGCAATCGCCAGCACACGCTCGCGCGTCTCTTCCGCCACGCGAAGCTCTTTGCTGCGCCCGTTCAGGACCAGGCTGGCGGTGGCTTTTGACACCCCCGCCAGCTCCGCGATGTCTTTGATGGTGACGCGTTTTGTTTTTCTCACAACGACTTAGATCCGGCTGCCAAAACCCTCATTCTATCATGCAGGCGCGCAGCGACCAGTAGCGTAATGTGATGTCGAACGCACCTTCGAATCGTACCCGGGCCGGATGGTCAGGAAAATAGCGGCTGCTCATCACCCCTTCACCGTGATTGACGAAAATTTCAACGCTGGAGCAGTCGCACAGAACGCGTAAATGACGAACCTCCCCCTGCCAGTAGCGGGTCAATGTTTCACCGGTTTTCAGGCTCGCGCGTTCAAGGCGTAAACCCTGCTCATCGACCGTGAGGCGCAGCGCGCCGGCAAAATCGATATTCACCTGCGATGCACCCAGCTCAAACTCCAGGCGCGTCGCGTCCAGTTCCGGCGCCTCGCTGGCGCGCCCCTGCCAGCGCTGCTCATCTTCACGCAGCGCCGCCAGCTCGCGCGCCGGGGTCTGCCAGAGCCTGCCGTCGCTAAAGCGCAATTCTCGCGGGCAGGTCATCTGGTGCATCCAGCCGTGCGCCCGCGTGGGCTGAAGCATCTCTTCCCCGTCCGGTACGCCCATCCAGCCGATCAGAATGCGTCGTCCGTCCTCCGCCAGCGTGGTTTGCGGGGCGTAAAACTCAAAGCCCGCGTCCAGCTCGTGCAGCTCGCCGTGATCGAATGCGGCGTTAGTATAGTCAAACGCCCCGCTCATCCAGGTGGCCGGATAGGTGTTGAGGTAGCGATGCGGCTCGCGCGCCAGCCCCTGCGGGCAGCAGATCAGCACGTGCGTCCCGTCGAGGGCGAACAGGTCCGGGCACTCCCACATGTACCCTGCGTCCGTCAGGCCGTTGACCCCGTGACCGGCGATCTCCCCGCAGGAAGTCCAGGCGTGCAAATCGGCTGATTTAAACAGCAGCACTTTGCCACGCTTTTGCACATCCTGCGCGCCGAGCACCATGTACCACTCCCCGTCGTGTTGCCATACCTTCGGGTCGCGCACGTGTCCGGTGTAGCCTTCCGGCAGCGCCAGCACCGGCCCCAGCTTCTTAAAGGTTCCGTCCGCTTGTTCCTCCGCCAGGCACTGCCAGGCGGTGCGGCTGCCGTCATCAAACTTAACGTTGCCGGTGTAGCACAGCGTGAGGACGCCGTGGTTATCCACGGCGCTACCGGAGTAGCAGCCGTTGCGGTCATACGCTTCGTCGGGCATCAGCGCCAGTGGCTCGTGCCGCCAGTGCACCAGATCCGCAGAGCTCCAGTGTCCCCAGCACTTAAAGCGATGCTCACAGTCCAGCGGGTTCCACTGATAAAACAGATGGTAACGGCCAGCAAACCAGATAAACCCGTTCGGGTCGTTCATCAGCCCCGTCACCGGCGCGGGGTGCCACTGCGGGTAGTGGCTATCCGCCTGCGCGCGGGGCTGCCCTTTCATAACGGCCTGCAGGATCGCAGGCCAGCGGGAAGGTAACGTCATTATTCATAGTCCGTTTTATATTTCAGCAGCAGCGAGACGGTAAACGCCACGCCGAAGGCAATCACCATGCCGATAATATAGTTAAGGAGCGAGCTGGCCTGCACGATAGCCATGCCCGGAATAGCGGTCAGCCCGACGGCGGTCATGTAGACATGCACTGACACCACCCAGGCCCCGCCCGCCGCGCCGCCGATCAGCGCGGCGATAAACGGCTTCACGAAGCGCAGGTTGATACCAAAAATGGCCGCTTCGGTGATGCCCAGCATGGCAGAGAACGCCGACGGTAAGGTAATGGCTTTGATTTTCGCGTCTTTGGTTTTGAACCACACCGCCAGACATGCGCCGCCCTGCGCCACGTTCGCCATGGCCCAGATCGGCAGCAGGAAGTTTACGCCAATCGACGGGTTACCCAGCAGCCCGGCTTCAATCGCGTGGAAGCTGTGGTGAATACCGGTGATCACAATCACCGAGTAAAGTCCGCCGAACAGTAACCCGGCCAACCAGCCCGCGTGTTCAATCAGCGTGCTCAGGATAAAGGAGATGCCGTCGCCCAGCGCGCGCCCCGCCGGGCCGATAATCAGCAAGGCGATAAAACCGGAGATAACGACGGTGAGGAACGGTGTCAAAATCAGATCCAGCGCGTCCGGGATTGCGCGGCGCAGGTTTTTCTCTACGATGCTCATAAACCAGACGGCCAGCAGCACCGGGAATACCGTGCCCTGATAGCCAATCATTGCGATCTCAAGGCCGAAGAAGTTCATAGTGTGGAAGCCGGAGGCCACGCCCCAGGCGTTGGTCAGCGCCGGGTGGGTCAGAATGCCGCCGAGCGTCGCCCCCAGATACGGGTTCCCGCCGAATTCCCGCGCCGCGGTAAAGCCGATCAGGATTGGCAGAATGATAAACGCCGCCGAACTGCACATGTCCAGCATGATGTAGAGGGCATTATCCGCGTTAACCCAGCCGTAGGTTTTCACCATGCCGAGCAGGCCCATCAGCAGGCCGGACGCCACAATCGCCGGAATGATCGGAACGAAGATATTGGAAAGCAAACGCGCAATGCGCTGGAACGGGTTCAGCTTGCGCGCCGCGATATCCGCCGCTTCAGACTTGCTGGACTCGCTAATCCCCGCCGCCTGGATAAACGCGGCGTAGACTTTATTCACCACGCCCGTGCCGAAAATCACCTGCATCTGCCCGGCGTTACGAAAACAGCCTTTTACGCCGTCGACCTTACCGATCGCCTGCTGATCGGCAAGCGCGTCATCGACCAGCACCAGACGAAGACGCGTAGCGCAGTGCGCCGCGCTGGCGATATTTTCCTTACCACCGAGCAGCGGAATAAGCTCGCGGGCGATTTGATTAACATCCATAGATACCTCTGCCTGACTTCTTTTTATGATGTGCGAAACGCCCCCGCCGGGCGGGAGCGTGATGGGTTAAAACCAGGTTTCCATCTGGACCCCAAAGTTCCATTCCCCGCCGGCGTTGAAGCCGCTGCTGCCAAAGGCATCATCGCTGGCGTAATTATCGAGCTTGCTGCTCCAGTCCATCCAGGTGGCAAACAGGCGCAGCTCCGGACGGCTGAAGAAATCGCCGATTTTGCTCGCTTTTAACGTTGGCGCAAAGGTCAGCTTGTAGAAACTGCCGTTGACGGCGTTGCGGTCCTTATAGCCTTCCGGATTTAAGTCCATGTACTGATAGCTTCCCTCAAACGCCAGCGCGAAGTTCTGGGTTACCTCTTTAATCAGGCGGGTGTTGAGCGTCACCCACTCATAGCTGTCGCCCTTGACGTAGCGATCTTTACTGCTCTGCGCCAGCACGGCAGGCGCAACGCTCCAGCCACCGCCGATTGGCGTGACACCGTAACTTGCGAAGCGCCAGGTATCAGCATCAGACAGCAGCGCGCCGTCGGATCCGATGCTTTTTACTTCCGCACCCAGGCCGTGGCCGTACAGCAGCGCCGTTTTGGCACTTCCTTCACGCAGGCCGTAGAAGCTCTCGTTGTGCAGCCCCACCAGGGCATGAACGCCGTTATTTGCCGCGTCGGTTTTGATGAGATCGCCGTTAGCGTCTTTCCGGTCGTCGTTATCCTTCGCCCGCAGACCGCTCACCATCACCTGCAAAGGCCCGGCGAAGTGGTTCATGCTGAGGATGTAGTTCTGAACGTTGTTGTCCGTCTGCTCCACGCTGCCGAAGTTGCGGCCGTAGATCGAGAAGTTGCTGCGCAGCGAATCGTTCCACTTCACGTCGTAGACGCCGCCGCCGGTACCGGCCAGAAACACCACGTCGGAATCCAGCCAGTGAATATCAAAGTTGTCGCGGTCGAAGCGTTTACCCGCCCAGAAGGTACTGCCCTTCAGCGCGCCGGTAAAATCAGGCAGGTTGCCCAGCTCCGCAAAAGCCTGGCGAATGTTGAGATCGCTGGTATCGGCTGACCAGTCGTTATAGGTTCGCTGACCGTCGGCCAGCATCGCCTTGAAGCGCGTGGTCGCCCCGTTATCCAGAGTTTGCTTGTGCTCCAGGTTCAGCTCGACGTAGGTGTCGGCTTCGTTACCCAGACGCCCTACCGCACCGCCGGTTTCCCCGGCCGGGGTCAGGTATGGACCGCTTTTGCTGCTGGAGGCCGCATCGTTCATCAGCAGGCCGGAACGGGCGTAGCCGTGAAACTCAAACCCACTGCTCTGGTCCGCTTTTTTCTCCAGCGCGGTGGTGCGCTGCGCCACCGCCTGGGCCGTGGTTTGCGTCTGCTGCTGGGCGGCTACCAGCTGCTGCGTTTTTTGTTCGGCTTCGGTGGCCCGTTTTTCAGCGACCTGCGCACGCGCTTCAGCAGCCTGAAGGCGCTGCTCCATTGCGGCAAGGCGCGCTTCGATACTTGTCATATCCGTCTGAGCAAAAACAGAGGTACTGCCGGCCAGCATGCCTATCATCACGGCAAGTCTGCGTTTTTTATACATTTTGTCGCATCCCTAAAAGTATTAATCGAATGTGCTAAATTGCTAAACCGGTTTAGGTTGCTGATACTAAACCCCGGAATTTTGGATCGGCAATCTTTTTTGCTAAACCGTTTTAGTAAGTGTGATCGAGGCGACAATTCAGGCCGCCGGTCGGCGGCCCGTGAAGGAAGGATTACAGGTCGTGCTGCCAGGGCAACGCGGTCATCGCCCCCTTTGCCGTAGTGGCTAACGCGCCGCAGCGCTGGGCTAAGGCGATTACCGGGACCAGCTCCTGACCGGCGGCCAGCCCGTAGAGCAGCCCGGCGACGAAGGCATCGCCCGCGCCGGTGGTATCAACGCATTGCACAGGGTTAGCCGGATAGTGTTTCACCTCGCCTTGATGCCAGGCGATAACGCCCTCTTTACCCTGCGTCACCAGCACCAGACGCGCCGGACAGCGCTGCATCAGCGCGTTCAAACCGTCTTGTACATCCGTATCGCCGGTTAAAAACGTCAGTTCCTCAACGGAAAGTTTCACCACGTCGGCGCTCTGCAGGGCCTGTTGCAGGCAGCGACGCAGCGCGTTTTCATCCGGCCAGAGATCAGGGCGAATATTGGGGTCAAAGCTTACATAACCGCCCGCTTTCCGGATGGCGTCCATCGCCTGAAAGGTCGCAGAACGGCTCGGCTCTGCGCTTAACGCGATGGAACAGACGTGCAGCCACTCGCCCGCGCTGAACGTCGGCAGCTCAGCGGGTTCAAGAAACAGATCGGCGCTCGGGCGCACCATGAAGGTAAACGAACGTTCGCCGTGGTCGTCCAGATCGACCACTACCGTAGAGGTGCGGTGCGTCGGGTCAAGGCGCATGTACTTCACGTCGACCCGCTCGTTAGCAAGAGTTTTCGCCATAAAGCGCCCGAAAGGATCGTCGCCAACCCTGCCGATAAACGCGCTCTGACCGCCCAGACGGGCAATGCCCACCGCGACGTTTGCCGGTGCGCCGCCGGGGCACTGCAGTAATTTCCCTTCACCATCGGGCAATAAATCCACTACCGCATCACCAAGTACCCAAATTTTTTCCATGTGACCCTCGAAGCTAAACTATATTAAACCGTTTTAGCTATTTAAGCACAGGCAGGCCAAAGGGGAAATAACGCGGGAGGAAAATTGCCTAACGTTTCAGATGCGGCCAGCGGATATCGCCGACGCCGTTAAGCTGCGGACGAGCAAAAAGAAAGCCCTGGAAGCGGCGGATCCCGGCAGATTCGAGCCAGCACCACTCCTCTAACTTCTCGATCCCTTCGGCCACCAGGGTAATTTCAAGATCGGAGCAGCAGCTGATGATGGAGCGCACAATCGCCTGCTTCGGGCCGCTGAGGTGGATATCGCTAACTATCTCCCGGTCAATCTTAATTTTATCCGGCTGGAACCGGGTCAGCAGCGAAAGACCGGCATAGCCGGAACCAAAATCATCAATTGCCAGCCCAACGCCCTCGCCGCGAAGCTGCTTAATGGCGCTGTTGAACTGGTTAAGTCCGGAGATCATCTCGTTTTCTGTGATTTCAATAACCACCTGCTCCGGCTGAAGCCCATGCTGTTTAATCTGATCAACCAGAAACGCCACTGCGCCAGGAACATTCACCAGCGACATCGGCAGCAGATTGACCGCAATCTTATGGCTGCCAATCCCCAGCTTTTCGGCCAGCGCGAAGGCATACGCTTTCGTCTGTAGATCGACTTCATAAACTTTGGCCGGGTCCAGAGAGCTGAAGAAATGCTCCGGGCTGCCGCCGTCATTGCCGCGGATAAGGGCTTCAAAGGAGCTGATCTTGCCTTCCGAGGGCTCAACAATGGGCTGAAGCGCAAACTGGCAACGCTGGCTGGCAATCAGATCCAGGCTCTCACCCAGAGGCAAGTTTTCCGTTGAGAGCGTCCACTTTGCCGGATCGTAGCGTTCCCCCGACGGGGCCGGACGTTTGCCCATAATAAAGGTCTGAATAAATTTGAACACCCGGTCATCGGATGTCAGATAGCTGTCCAGCCTGCTGTAATTCAGAACCGACTGCAGCACCTCTTTCGGTGACTGCGTCTGCAGATCGAACAGCAGCATACCGACATTTTCAAAACGCCTGCGCGGGCCATAATCCCGCATCAGTTCAACCACCCCACTGTGCCGCTTGTCATCGCGGATTTTATGGAACAGCTTAACCACGCTCTCCTCAGAACCTTCGAGTATTTGCAGCACGTCACTGCCCTTTGCGAGCAAAACCCCGGTGATATTCAGATTGGCATTGCGGATCCGGGCGTGCTCCACCAGCTCCCTCAGCACGGAGGACTGACAGGATAATTTTAACTGGCTTCGGTAAATCAGCGTGGTCAGCACAAAAAGGTGTTCCGATGAATGAAAGGTGCCTTAAAGCTACTGTTTAACATACTTTAACAATGTGACCTAACACATTCACACCACGTATAGAACGCTACTTTTTCTCGTCGCCAATCCGGCTGTTAATCCTCTCCTGCATATAGCCATAAAACGGGTTTGAGGTGACCCGCATCAGCGCCTCTTTTCCGACGCTCAGCACGGACGTTTCTCCCCACAGCGCAATCGTCCCCAGGCTGATGCCATAGCGGTTTTTCACCCCAGGTTCGCGACCATAGAGATCGTCATCCGGCGGGAACGGCACCGCAACGTGCGACAGGGAATAGACATCCTGCGGCCAGGCCTGCGCAAGCGGCACAACCGTCTCCCGCATGCTGCCTGCCGGGGTGGTTTTCGCCACCGTCGAGAAACTGTGCTCGCTGGCATTGGTGATAATCGTGACACTGTAACGTCTCTGCGCAACCGGCAGAAGCGCCGAGGTTGCTGTCCACGACGACGGCTTGAACAGCGGACGGAAGCTGGCCGCCTGGTTGATATCAAACACCACCAGTTCGCTGCCGTTTGCCGGAAGCTGGTCAAACAGGCCGGTCACCACCGCGCGGGTGCTGACCGTGGAATCCATGACCGACTGGAACGCCAGCACCGGCGGCAAATTCGCCAGCCTGTTCTCCCGCGCCTCGCGGCCTGTCTGCTCCTGCAGGGCCTTCGTCAACAGCCAGGACTGGCGGGCGGCGTTCACCGGGAACGAGTTGTATTTATACGGGTTATATTCCGGGGAGATATTCAACCACGCCGCTTTGGCAAACGCCGGCAGCAGCGCCGGTAATCCGGCGAAACCGGCAAAGCGCGCAAAGGCCGTCACACCGATCATCGGTGAAAGCAGTACCACCTGCTGCGGTCGACGAAGCGCAGGCGATTCCAGCGCATCGAGGGCATATTTCATCGCCAGCGCCCCGCCGTTGGAGTAGCCCACCAGATGCAGAGGCACGTTCTCCCCCGTCAGGCGCGTGGCTTCCCGCACCGCAAGACGCGTTGCGGCGAGCCACATCTCCCAGTCAACGTCCGTCAGCGCACCGGGCGCGGTGCCGTGTCCGGGCAGGCGCGGAACCACGGCCACAAAGCCGCGCTGCTGATAGTTCTCGGCGAGGTGCCTGACGCTGTAAGGCGAATCCGTCAGCCCGTGCAGCAACACCACCGCGCCGCGCGGCTTCCCGGCAGGCATCAGCACAAAGGAGCGGTTGGCATCGGGCGTAAACTGCCCCGGCCATACCAGGCTCTGGCGATAATAACGGTTTAGCGGCGTTTGTTCCTCGCGCCCCGTTTTCGCCGTCACGGCGTTATCGAGATCGGCGAAAATGGCGTTTTCCCGGGCGACATAACCGGCAAAGTCGGCGTTATCCATTTCACGTACGGACATCTCATCTGCCCGCCAGGTGTGCCATAGGTGCAGTTCCGGCCCCTGCTGCGAGAGATAAACCCGCACCGCCAGCAGGACGACCAGGACGATCCCCACGACCATCCCTGTTTTCTTTGCAAGCGCCACCAGGCGCATGCTGATTCGCCAGGGCAAATTCGCCATGCCGGGATCCCTTTAAAATTCACAGTACATCTATCTTATCAAAAATGTGAACGGGCTGACGTATTCACCAAATTCATACCTGCCGCGTCAGCCACTGCACCAAAAGTGAACTACGCTGCACAAATGTTGATCATCGGTTAACTAAATATTGCATGAAGTTTACAGCGCAGCGGGCTTTGACCGCCCTGTGAACATGGCACGCGTCGTGCATTGTTAACCGGATAACACTCATCCAGCTTTTGACAGCCAGTTAACAGCGAGGCGGTATGACGACGAAACCAGAGATGTTGAGCCGTATCGAAGCGACGTTCAGCCAGCTTACGCCCAGCGAAAAGCGGGTGGGAAGCTGGCTGCTGGCGCACGCCGCGCAAATCCCGTTTGAAACGGCAGAGAGCGTCGGCCAGGCGAGCGGAACCAGCGGAATTACCGTCGGACGCTTCCTGCGCAAGCTGGGGTATCGCAACCTGGAAGATGCCAAAAAAAGCCTGCGCGATCCGTATCAGCCCTGGGGTATGAACGAGCGGCTGGACTCCTGGCAGCAGCAGCCCCCCCTGCCCAACCGCCTTCAGCACGCCCTGGCGCTGGAGGTGGACGCTATCGCGCAGGTGTATCAGCTGGCACAAACGGACGCCTTCCGGCAGGTGGTGAACAACCTCGCCCACGCCGACGCGGTGTTTGTGCTGGGGATCCAGTCCACGCGCGGGATTGCCAACGCCTTCTTCAGCCACCTCGAATATCTCCGTCCGCGCGTGAGCTATTCGGAGGGGGCTTCCGGCAGCTGGGTTGAATCCCTGAACTCGGGTTTTTCGCACCCTTATGTTGTGCTGACCGACACGCGCACCTACTCGGCGATGGCCCGCCAGTACTGCCGCGTCGCCAGCGAGAAAGGCATTCCGCTGGCCTTGATCACCGACATCTGGTGCCCGTGGGCGCGGGATTACCCGATGGATTTACTGCAGGTGAAAACCGATACCGGTCATTTCTGGGATTCACTTGCCCCCGTGAGCTGTCTGTTCAACCTGCTGCTGTCGGGCGTGGTGGAAGCGCTGGGTGATGCACTCCCGGCGCGCCTGGCGGTAAACCGACAATTACAACAAGAGTTTGGTCAATTCGAACGCTAAAGGAGCGGAGCTATGCCCGAAGAGAGTGAACTGATTGATGTGGCGAAGACGTTTCCCACGCTGCACATCGATCTGAAGTACGCCACCGCCGACAACATCACCGGCCGCCCGATCTATCAGGAGGCGCTGTGCCTGCTGCATACCGACGCGGCCACCGCGCTGGCAAAAGCCATCAGCATTGCCGCGCTGGCCGGGCTGAAGCTGGTGGTCTACGACGCCTATCGCCCGCAGCAGGCGCAGGCCCAGCTGTGGGACGCCTGCCCGAACCCGGAATACGTGGTCGACGTGGCGATTGGCTCTAATCACAGCCGCGGGACGGCCATCGACGTCACCCTGATGGACGAACATAACCGCGTGCTGGATATGGGCGCCGGCTTTGACGAAATGCATGACCGATCGCATCCCTATCACCCTTCCGTACCCCCGCATGCCCAGCGCAACCGTCTGCTGCTGAACGCCATCATGTTCGGCGGCGGTTTTGTGGGGATTAGCAGCGAATGGTGGCACTTCGAACTGCCGAACGCTGCCAGCTACCCGCTGCTGGAAGACCGTTTTGCCTGTTTTCCCCTGACGCACACCTCTCTTTAACCTGGAGCTCTGCCATGAAAACAACGCTTCTCACAACCCTGATTGCCGCCACGCTGGTTTTAAGCACCCCGCTGGCGCTGGCTGCCGTTCCGAAAGACATGCTGGCAATCGGTAAAGCCGCCGATCCGCAAACGCTCGATCCTGCCATCACCATTGATAACAACGACTGGACCGTCACCTATCCGTCCTACCAGCGTCTGGTCAAGTACAAGCCCGGCTCTACCGAGGTGGAGGGCGATCTGTCGACGGGCTGGAAGGCATCCGACGACCAGAAAGAGTGGACCTTTACCCTGGCGGATAACGCCAAATTCTCCGACGGTACGCCGGTCACCGCCGAGGCGGTCAAGCTCTCCTTTGAGCGCCTGCTGAAGCTCGGCCAGGGGCCGTCTGAAGCCTTCCCGAAAGATCTAAAAATTGATGCCGTGGATGACCACACGGTGAAATTCACCCTCAGCCAGCCGTTCGCGCCTTTCCTCTACACGCTCGCAAACGACGGGGCGTCTATCATTAACCCGGCGGTGCTGAAGGCCAATGCCGCTGACGATGCGCGCGGTTTTCTGGCGCAAAACACCGCCGGCTCCGGGCCGTTTATGCTCAAAAGCTGGCAGAAAGGCCAGCAGCTGATCCTGGTGCCTAACCCCCACTGGCCGGGCGACAAGCCGCACTTTAAGCGCGTCTCGGTGAAAATTATCGGCGAGAGCGCCTCGCGCCGACTGCAGCTTTCCCGCGGCGATCTGGACATTGCCGACTCCCTGCCGGTCGATCAGCTCGCGGCCCTGAAGCAGGAAGGCAAAGTCGCCGTCGCCGAATACCCGTCCCTGCGCGTGACCTATCTCTACCTCAACAACAGCAAAGCGCCGCTCAATCAGGTGGATTTACGCCGGGCTATCTCCTGGGCGACGGATTACCAGGGGATGGTAAAAGGCATTCTGAGCGGCAACGGCAAGCAGATGCGCGGCCCGATCCCGGAAGGTATGTGGGGCTTTGACGCCGCGGCAATGCAGTACAGCTTCGACGAGGCCAAAGCCAAAGCGGCGCTGGAGAAGGTCAAAGACAAACCCGCCAGCCTGACCTTCCTCTACTCGGACAACGATCCAAACTGGGAGCCAATCGCCCTCTCCACTCAGGCCAGCCTCGGCAAGATCGGCATTAACGTCAAGCTGGAGAAACTGGCCAATGCCACCATGCGCGATCGCGTCGGCAAAGGCGATTACGACATCGCCATCGGCAACTGGAGCCCGGACTTTGCCGACCCGTACATGTTTATGAACTACTGGTTCGAATCGGACAAAAAAGGGCTGCCGGGCAACCGCTCGTTCTATGAGAACAAAGAGGTGGATTCGCTGCTGCAGGCCGCGCTGAAAACGACTGACCAGGCGGAACGCACCAAAGATTACCAGCAGGCACAAAAGGTGGTCATCGACGAAGCGGCCTACGTCTATCTGTTCCAGAAAAACTACCAGCTGGCGATGAACAAAGAGGTCAAGGGCTTCACCTTTAATCCGATGCTGGAGCAGGTATTCAACATCGCCACCATGAGTAAATAACGGTTCTCGCTGGGGGAAAGCGTATGACGTTCTGGAGCATAGTGCGCCAGCGCTGCTGGGGGTTACTCCTGGTGGTGGCCGGTGTCTGTATTATTACCTTTATTATTTCACACCTGATCCCCGGCGATCCGGCCCGTCTGCTGGCAGGCGACCGCGCCAGCGACGAAATCGTGCAGAACATCCGCCAGCAGTTAGGGCTGGACCAGCCCCTGTATGTTCAGTTTGGCCGCTACTTGGACGCCCTGGCCCACGGTGATTTAGGCACATCCATCCGTACCGGACGCCCGGTTGCGGAAGACCTGAAGGCCTTTTTCCCCGCCACGCTGGAGTTGGCCTTTTGTTCTCTGCTGCTGGCGCTGGTGATCGGCGTGCCGCTGGGGATTTTGTCGGCGGTCTACCGCAACCGCTGGCTGGATCACCTGGTGCGTTTAATGGCGATGACCGGGATCTCCACCCCGGCCTTCTGGCTTGGGCTGGGCGTCATTGTGCTGTTCTACGGGCACCTGCAGCTTCTGCCCGGCGGCGGCAGGCTGGATGACTGGCTTGACCCGCCGACCCACGTCACCGGGTTTTATCTTCTGGACGCCCTGCTGGAGGGCAACGGTGAGGTGTTCTTTAACGTGCTGCAGCACCTGATTTTACCCTCGCTGACGCTGGCGTTTGTTCACCTGGGGATTGTCGCGCGCCAGGTGCGCTCGGCGATGCTGGAGCAGCTCAGCGAGGACTACATCCGCACCGCGCGCGCCAGCGGCCTGCCCGGCTGGTACATCGTCCTGCGCTACGCCCTGCCCAATGCCATGATCCCGTCCATTACCGTGCTCGGGCTGGCGCTGGGCGATCTGCTTTACGGTGCCGTACTGACCGAGACCGTCTTTGCCTGGCCGGGCATGGGCGCCTGGGTGGTGACGTCCATTCAGGCGCTCGATTTCCCGGCAGTGATGGGCTTTGCGGTCGTCGTTTCGCTGGCCTACGTGCTGGTTAATCTGGTGGTCGATCTGCTTTACCTGTGGATTGACCCGCGAATCGGGCGCGGAGGTGCCGAATGATGTTAACGCAGGAAACACCCGTTCCGGTGATAACCGCCAGACAACGCGTCAACTGGGCAAAGCTGTTCTGGATGCTGCGTCAAAGCCCGCTCACGATCGTTGGCGGCGTCATTATGATTGCGATGCTCTTTCTGATGGTGGCCTCACCGTGGATTGTGCCGCATGACCCGAACGCACTGGATCTGACCGCCCGCCTGCAGGCGCCGTCTGCGCAGCACTGGTTTGGTACCGATGAGGTAGGACGCGATCTGTTCAGCCGCGTGCTGACGGGAAGCCAGCAGTCGATTACCGCCGGGCTGGCGGTCGTGGTGATTGCGGGCGGCATTGGCTCACTGCTGGGCTGTTTGTCCGGTGTACTGGGCGGGCGCGGTGACGCCATCATCATGCGGGTGATGGACATTATGCTCTCCATTCCCTCTCTGGTACTGACCATGGCGCTGGCCGCCGCGCTCGGTCCGAGCCTGTTCAACGCCATGCTGGCGATTGCGATTGTCCGCATCCCGTTTTACGTCCGCCTGGCACGCGGGCAAACCCTGGTGGTGCGCCAGTTTACCTACGTGCAGGCCGCACGCACCTTTGGCGCTTCCCGCTGGCATTTGATCCGCTGGCATATCCTGCGCAACGCCCTGCCGCCACTGATTGTGCAGGCTTCGCTGGATATCGGCAGCGCCATTTTGATGGCCGCCACGCTGGGGTTTATTGGCCTGGGCGCGCAGCAGCCCACTGCCGAATGGGGCGCGATGGTGGCCGTGGGCCGTAACTACGTCCTGGACCAGTGGTGGTACTGCGCGTTTCCCGGTGCGGCGATTTTGATTACTGCCGTGGGCTTTAACCTGTTTGGTGACGGCATCCGCGATCTGCTGGACCCGAAATCGGGAGGAAAACAGTGATGACCGAATCGGTACTCAATATTGAAGACCTGCACCTGAGCTTCCCGATTTTTCGCGGTGAGGTTCATGCGCTGAACCACGTCTCGCTGGAGATCGGCAGGGGCGAAATTGTCGGTGTGGTGGGCGAATCAGGGTCGGGCAAATCCGTTACCGCCATGCTCGCCATGCGCCTGCTGCCGGAGGGCAGCTACCGTATTCATCACGGTCAGGTGAGATTACTCGGTGAAAACGTCCTGACGGCGTCCGAGAAACAGCTCCGTCAGTGGCGCGGCGCTAAAGTGGCGATGATTTTTCAGGAGCCGATGACCGCTCTCAACCCGACGCGGCGGATTGGCAAACAGATGGTGGAGGTGATCCGCCAGCATCAGCCGCTTTCCCGGCGCGAGGCGCAGCAGAAGGCGATCGCCCTGCTGGAAGAGATGCAAATCCCGGACGCGAAACAGGTCATGGATCGTTATCCGTTTGAACTCTCCGGCGGCATGCGCCAGCGGGTGATGATTGCCCTTGCCTTCTCCTGCGAGCCGGAGCTGATCATCGCCGACGAGCCAACCACCGCGCTGGACGTTACCGTCCAGCTCCAGGTGCTGCGGTTGCTTAAGCATAAGGCGCGGGCCAGCGGCACCTCGGTGCTGTTCATCAGCCATGATATGGCCGTGGTGTCGCAGCTCTGCGACAGAATGTACGTGATGTATGCCGGCAGCGTGATCGAGAGCGGCGCCACGCAAACGCTGATCCACCGCCCTGTGCATCCCTATTCCATTGGGCTGCTGCAGTGCGCGCCGGAACACGGCCAGCCGCGCGCCCCGCTTCCCGCCATCCCCGGCACGGTGCCCAACCTCAGCGAGCTTCCGCAGGGTTGCGCGTTCCGCGAGCGCTGCTTTGCCGCCGGGGCGAAATGCAGCGAAACCCCGCGCTTAGTGCCCACTGGCGCAGAAGGCCAACAGGCTGCCTGCTGGTATCCACAACGGGAGAAACACCATGTCTGATGTACTGCTGGAACTGGATAGCGTGCACGTGAACTTTGCGGCGCGTAAAAACTGGCTGGGCCGCGTGACGGAACATGTCCATGCGCTTAACGGGCTGGACCTTGAGATCCGTCGGGGTGAAACGCTCGGCATCGTCGGGGAATCCGGCTGCGGGAAAAGCACGCTGGCCCAGCTGCTGATGGGCATGCTGAAGCCCAGCACCGGCGCGTGCCTGCGGACGCACCACGCGGGCGGCATGCAGATGGTATTTCAGGATCCGCTCTCCTCGCTCGACCCGCGGTTGCCGGTCTGGCGCATCATCACCGAGCCGGTGTGGGTGCAAAAACGCAGCAGCGAGCGCGAGCGCCGTCAGCTGGCGGAGGATCTGGCGCTGCAGGTGGGCATTCGCCCGGAATATCTCGACAGACTGCCGCACGCCTTCTCCGGCGGGCAGCGCCAGCGCATCGCCATCGCCCGTGCGCTCTCGTCCGACCCTGATATTATCGTGCTTGATGAACCCACCAGCGCGCTGGATATCTCCGTGCAGGCGCAAATCCTCAACCTGCTGGTGACCCTGCAGCAGCAACGTAATCTGACCTACGTGTTGATCTCGCATAACGTCTCGGTGGTCAGACACATGAGTGATCGCGTGGCGGTAATGTATCTTGGGCAGATTGTTGAGCTGGGCAGCGCCGCGCAGGTGCTTGGCGAGCCGCGCCATCCCTATACTCGCCTGCTGCTCGACTCGGTTCCCCGCACCGGTGAACCGCTGGATGAAACGCTGGCGTTACGCAAAACGGAGCTTCCCGGCAACCGTCATCTGCCCGAAGGCTGTTTTTTCCGCGACCGCTGCCCGATGGCAGCGCAGGGGTGTGAACGTCCCCAGCCGTTACAGCCCTCACGCGAGGGCCGTAACGTTCGCTGCTGGCGTAATCTGGGTTAATTACTTCTTGTTACAGCTGTTTTACCCGGCTGTATTTTTCAGGATCACGTCGCTGCAGCTGAAGAAGGATTTCAGAAGGGAATTGATTAAGGGTTTTTTCGCTACATAAAAAAATAGCCGGGTCTTAACCCGGCTCATGCTTAGTTGAGTTTATAGTCCAGCGTGATCTCGGCTTTCAGGAGCTGCGACACCGGACAGCCCGCTTTGGCTTTCTGAATAATGCCGTCAAACTGCTGTGGCGCAATGCCCGGAACGGTTACCTTGCTTTGCAGTGCAACCTTGGTGATGGCAAAGCCGCCGTCGGTTTTATCCAGAGAGACGTCCGCGGTCGTATCAATCGAATCAGCGGTATAGCCCGCTTCTCCGAGCATCAGCGACAGCGCCATTGAGAAGCAGGCCGCGTGTGCCGCACCGATCAGCTCTTCGGGGTTGGTCCCCTTTTCACCCTCAAAGCGGGTGTTAAAGCCGTAAGGCTGTTGATTGAGAACGCCGCTCTCGGTGGAAACCGTTCCTTTTCCGCGCTTAATGTCGCCAGACCAGTGTGCCGAACCGTGCTTATGAATCGTCATTCTTGCTCTCCTTTTGGCTTACAAAGGGTTAAGTATAGACTACGCATCTGACACGCCCAGGAACACAGACGATTCCGGGACTTTCACCTGCTGTACCGACAACAAGGATAACGATATGACGCTAAAAATCAGGATGGCCGTCGCGGTAACCACGCTGGCTCTCTCATTGTCTTCACTGGCCAAAACGCCGGAGAACTTTATCTATACCAGTTCGGGCGACCTCGACGCGGCGCTCCCGCTTGTTGCGCGTAGCGACATCGGCGGCGTGCAGATCGTGTACAACTGGCGCCTGCTTGAACCCGAGAAGGACAGCTATGACTTCACGCGAATTGAGCAGGATCTGGCGCGCGTTAAATCCGCCCGGAAAAAACTCTTTATTCAGATCCAGGATCGTTTTTTTGAGCCGGACGCCCGCTACGTGCCGGACTATCTGATGCACGATAAGCAATACAACGGCGGGATTGCGCCGCAGTTCGATAACCCCGGCGAAGGCAAGCCTGTCGGCGCGGGATGGGTAGCGCGTCAGTGGGACCCCACGGTGCGCCAGCGCTACCAGGCATTGCTGGCAGCGCTCGCAAAACGCTTTGACGGCGAGGTGTATGGCGTAAACCTGCCTGAAACCGCCATTGATATCGACGAAAAAAATCCGCCAGCGGGGTTTACCTGCGACAGCTATTTCGCAGGGGAGATGGAAAATCTGGCCTTTGCGCGCAAGGCTTTTCAGAAATCACAAGTGGTGCAATACGTGAACTTCTGGCCGTGCGAGTGGGACAATGACCACAACTACATGGGACGTCTTTTTGCGTATGCCAGCGCCAATAATATCGGCCTGGGCGGGCCGGACATTGTTCCCAACCGCAAGGCACACATGAAGAATGCCTATCCCTTCTTCCATAAAAATAAACAGACGCTGCCGCTCATCGCCATGGCGGTTCAGGAACCGACCCTGACCTATAAGAATCCACAGACCGGTAAGCCTTTTACCAAAGCGGAATTTGTCCGCTTCGGCGAAAGCTATCTCGGGGCCGATATTATTTTCTGGAGCACGGCGTCTCCCTGGCTAAAGGCGAAGTAATCCCTTCTTATGCCAGGTAGCGCGAAAGTTCATCGAGGAACACGCGCAGCGCGGCAGGCTGATACTCCCGGGACTGATAAATGCCATGGATGGCAAGCGGTTTCGGCTTAAGCGCCTCCAGCACCGGCACCAGCAATCCCTTCTCCAGCGCGGCACGCGCTTCGCGCTCCGGCAGCATGGCAATGCCGCAGTGCTCGATCGCCGCGTCCATCAGCAGCGAAGAGATGCTGGCGCTCAGGTTGCCGCTGACGGCCACGCTCAGGCTTTCGCCTTCCGGCGTAAGGAAGTGCCAGGACTGGCCGGCGAAAAAGCTGTAGTGCAGGCAGTTGTGCTGCGCTAATTCTTCGGGGCTGGCGGGTGTTCCGTGCTGCGCCAGGTACGCCGGCGAGGCGCAGAGTACGGAGCGACACTCCCCCAGCCGGCGGGCAATCATGCCGGGTTCGGGGGTATCCGTAATGCGCACGGCGACGTCTATGCGCTCTCCCACAAGGCTGACCGGGTGATTGTTCACGTCCAGCTCGATGCGCAGCTGCGGGTAGCGTGAGAGCAGTCCGGGCAGCACGGGCGCAATCAGGTGCATCGCGGTAAAGTGCGCGCAGGCCACCCGCAGCGTGCCGGACGGCAAATCTTTTACCGACTGACCTTCGATTTCCTGCGAGATCTGCGAGAGCGTCCGCGTTTTTTGCAGCACCTTTTCCCCCGCCGCGGTCAGCGTTAGCTTGCGCGTGGAGCGGTTTACCAGCCGCGTACCCGCCCACTTCTCCATTTGTTCCAGGTAGCGGCTCACCATCGGCCGGGAAATGCCCAGCGCGCGCGCCGCCGCGCTCAAACTTCCCAGCTCGCATATCCGGTTGTAGACCTGAGCGGCAATAACGCGATCCATAAAAGCTCCATCTGCTCGATTTATGAAACTAAGCATGTCTTGTTTCAGGAATTCTGGCAAATGAGAATATCCGTACAATAGCGATATTCCTGAACAACTGAGACAACAGCATGAAACTCACTCATATTGCCCTGCTTTCCACCCTTTTCGCTCCGGCTGCTTTTGCCGCACCGTTGACCATTGATACCTATAACCCGCAGGAAAAAGGCATTTTCGCGGTCTCCTCCACGCTGGTGTCCGGCCCGAAAGAGGCAGTGCTGTTTGACGCGCAGTTCAGCGTGAAGGATGGCGAAGCGCTGGTAGAGAAAATTCGCCGCAGCGGTAAGACCCTGAATAAGATTGTGATCACCGCCGGCGATCCGGATTTCTACTTTGGCCTGCAGCCGCTGGTGAAAGCCTTCCCGAATGCCAAAGTGGTGGCCACGCAGCAGGTGGTTGACCATATTAAGGCCACCAAAGACGCCAAGCTCGCCTTCTGGGGCCCGCAGATGAAGGACGGCGCGCCGACTAAGCTGGTGGTGCCGCAGGTGCTCGCCTCCACCACGTTCATGATTGACGGTGAAAAGATCGATATCGAGCAGCCGGACAGCTACGCGGCCTATGTGTGGATCCCGTCTGCAAAAACGATCCTTGGCGGCACCGGCGTCTCCTGGGGCATTCACGTCTGGACGGCAGATACCCAGACGCCGGCTCGCCGTCAGCAGTGGCAGCAAACCCTGGACAATATGGCCGCGCACAAACCTGAACGCGTGATCCCGGGCCACTATCTGGGTACTCCGCCTGCAGGAACCGGGGCGATTGATTTTACCCGTGGCTATCTGCAGCATTTTGAACAGGCGTTATCGGCACATAAAGACTCAGCGGGCGTCATCGGTACCCTGAAAAAACAGTATCCGGGCCTGGCTGAAGAGAGCTCTCTGGAATTAAGCGCCAAAGTGAATACTGGCGAAATGAAGTGGTAATTTAAAAACGGCTCCTGCTATATTTTCGTGATGGCAGGAGCTCCCAAAAATATCCTCACCGCTACACATCAATATATCCCCACATTTTAAAAGCGCATAAAAGCATACACTTATGTCGTTTTTATTTCTAAGATGAATCTGAGCCACAACCGGGAAAATATTTGCCATTCTGTTTATGAATTAAATTTTTTGCGAGCCGTACCATTAAACAGACAACGACACGGAGGCAGCATGTTTACTTATTACCCGGCTAATACCGCAGCAGCACAACCTGAACTCGTTAACGCGATTGCGCAGGGTCTTCACGCCGAGCACGGTGCTGTGACTGAAGATGACATTTTGATGGAACTGACCAAATGGGTGGAGTCCACGGATAATGACATCCTCAGTGACATCTACCAGCAGACCATTAACTACGTCGTCAGCGGGCAAAACGCACCTTTGTAAAAACCTGCTAAGCTGGATCTGCAACCTAAGGGGTTACATTTCGTTTGCGAAAGCAAACTGGTCCTTAAAACTATCAACAGGATTGAGGAGTTAACATGAAATCGAACCGTCAGGCACGCCACATTCTGGGACTGAACTACAAGCTTTCTAATCAGCGTAAAGTGGTGATTGAAGGCGACCACGAAACGCAGGTCACTCACGCCACCGGCAGAAAACGCCACGCGGGCAAGTAAGTTCCAGACTAAGATCCAGAACACCATCGGCAAAACCGATGGTGTTTTTGTTTATGTGTTGCGGTAATTAATATTTAGCTCCTTTATAATACCGCCCGACCGCACCCCGTAGCACAGGCCAGAAAGATGACAAACAGCAGTGTCAGGGACGGATCTTCAAAAAAAGAGTGAGTGACATGGACAACAAACTGAAAAAACATCGTTCCTTATATATCCCTTATGCCGGCCCGGTTTTACTCGAATTCCCCCTGCTCAACAAAGGTAGCGCCTTCAGCATGGAAGAGCGCAGCAGCTTTAACCTGCTGGGCCTGCTACCGGAAGTGGTTGAAACCATTGAAGAGCAGGCAGAGCGTGCGTGGATCCAGTATCAGGGCTTCAAAACCGAGATCGACAAACACATTTACCTGCGCAACATCCAGGACACCAACGAAACCCTCTTCTATCGCCTGGTGCAAAACCATCTCGAAGAGATGATGCCGGTGATCTACACCCCAACGGTGGGTGCGGCGTGTGAACGCTTCTCTGAGATCTACCGTCGCTCACGCGGCGTCTTTATCTCTTATCAGAACCGTCACAATATGGACGACATCCTGCAGAACGTGCCGAATCACAATATTAAAGTGATTGTGGTCACCGACGGGGAACGTATTCTCGGCCTCGGCGACCAGGGCATTGGCGGGATGGGGATCCCAATCGGTAAGCTCTCTCTCTACACCGCCTGCGGCGGCATCAGCCCGGCGTATACCCTGCCGGTAGTGCTGGACGTCGGCACCAACAACCAGCAGTTGCTTAACGATCCGCTGTACATGGGCTGGCGCCATCCGCGCATTACCGACGACGAGTACTACCAGTTTGTCGACGACTTCATCCAGGCCGTGAAGCACCGCTGGCCGGACGTTCTGCTGCAGTTTGAAGACTTCGCGCAGAAAAACGCGATGCCTCTGCTGAACCGCTACCGCGATGAGATCTGCTCCTTTAACGACGACATCCAGGGCACCGCAGCGGTGACCGTGGGGACGCTTATCGCCGCCAGCCGCGCGGCCGGCAGCCAGCTGAGCTACCAGAAAATCGTCTTCCTTGGCGCGGGATCTGCGGGCTGCGGTATTGCCGAGCAAATTATTGCCCAGACGCAGCGTGAAGGCTTAAGCGAAGAGCTGGCCCGCTCCCGCGTCTTTATGGTGGACCGATTCGGCCTGCTGACCGACGGCATGCCAAACCTGCTGCCGTTCCAGACCAAGCTGGTGCAGAAGCGCGAGAACCTGAAAAACTGGGATACCGACAACGAAGTTCTATCCCTGCTGGACGTGGTGCGCAACGTGAAGCCGGATATTCTGATCGGTGTTTCCGGGCAAACCGGTCTCTTCACCGAAGAGATTATTCGCGAGATGCACAAGCACTGCGCGCGCCCTATCGTGATGCCGCTTTCCAACCCGACCTCCCGCGTGGAGGCGACACCGCAGGACATCATCGCCTGGACCGAAGGTAACGCGCTGGTCGCGACCGGCAGCCCGTTCGACCCGGTGGTGTGGAAAGATAAAACCTATCCGATTGCCCAGTGCAACAACTCCTATATCTTCCCGGGCATTGGTCTGGGCGTGATCGCCTCCGGCGCGTCCCGCATTACCGATGAGATGCTGATGTCGGCGAGCGAAACCCTTGCGGGCTACTCGCCGCTGGTCAACAACGGTGAAGGGCTGGTGCTGCCGGAGCTGAAAGACATTCACAAGGTGTCGCGCGCTATCGCGTTTGCGGTCGGTAAAATGGCGCAGCAGCAGGGCGTGGCGGTGAAAACCTCTGCCGACGCGCTGCAGCAGGCTATTGACGATAACTTCTGGATGCCTGAATACCGCAGCTATCGCCGGACCTCGATTTAATCCGCTCCGACCGTTTCCTCTCCTCAAAAGGGAGAGGGAACGTGAATCCCCTCCTTCCTTTATTTTCTTTGCCTCTACTACAGCATTTCATTGAACATTATTTAAAAAATCAATATTTCAACAATAATGCATATCTCGTTGAAATATAAATATTTAGCATAACATTTTTTGCCTAATAAACAGTTTCTTTTAAAGGTTTAGTAACGTTCCGCATCACTAAATTCATTAATTGAAAAAGGAGTTTTGAAATGGCAATTCCGGCATACCTTTGGCTTAAAGATGACGGTGGCGCAGATATCAAAGGGGCTGTTGATGTACAAGATCGCGAGGGAAGTATCGAGATATTAGGGTTCGGTCATGGACTGCATCTGCCCACAGATAACATGACAGGAAAAATAACGGGTACGCGCGTTCATAGTGCCCTGGTATTTGAAAAGGAGTTTGACAGTTCTAGCCCTTACTTATACAAGGCTGTGGCAAAAGGCCAAACGCTGAAAAGTGCCGAGTTTAAGTGGTATAAGATCAATGATGCTGGTCAGGAGGTCGAGTACTTCAACATGTATCTGGAGAACGTTAAAGTTGTCTCAATATGCCCGGTAATGCATGACGTAAAAAATCCAGCGATGGAAAAACATAACCATCTTGAAAATATTTCCCTACGTTATGAGAAAATCACGTGGCGGCATTGTGACGGTAACATCATCTTTGCTGATTCATGGAATGATCGTTCATGAATCTCCTGCAGTGTTATTTCCACCTTAACGGCGGTAAGTATGCAACATTGTCTGTGCCCGGTGTGGGTTTTTTCCCTGCATTTTCTGGGAATGGTAATGCAACAAATCGTCCCGAAAGCGCGTCTCTACCCGATATAGGCCCTCTCCCTCCGGGCCGATATTACATACTATTACGTGGATAAGGTGGTTGGTATACTCAAACAAAGGACAGTTTAAATGCATTTTTCACGGGTTCGAATCGCAGCGAGTGGTTTGCTTTGTATCGCGATGATGGATTGATGAACGATGAGACTTTTGTGGATGGGGTAAGGCGAGGAGAGTTCAGACTGCACCCTATCGGACCATCGGGATTAAGTAAGGGATGTATCACGCTTTACAGTCAGAGTGATTTTAAGGTCCTGGCATCCGCCTTACTTCGTACAGGAGGGCAGCAACTGGGAAACTATATGATAGCTCATGGCGTTGTGCAGGTTTATTAATGAAGATGGTACTCCTGGCACTGCTATGGTGTACGGTCGTGTTTCTGTCACTACTCACACTATATAAATTTGTTCCACCTGAAACGCAGTACTCTTTTGCGGAGCATTTTGAAATATATGGCGACGAATTGATCATGGATTTTGTTCTTTACCTTTTTTTAGGTATTGCCATATTGATTGCGTCAGTGTCCACGCTGGTTCTTTATTTGCTCTTACGGAAAAGATAATCCTGGGCAGCAATGCTGCCCTTCTTCTAGGTTTATCCTGAAAAAAGTTATATAGTGATAGCTACCTGCAAACTCAAAACATATAAGGAGGCCAATTATGCTGTATCGTGAAATTTTCAATGTTTCACATACATTTGGTGATCGCACCGGCTCAAGCGTTATCGGTATCGTGCTGCGATAACTTCTGCTTGAGCGAAGACACCAACCCCTGAAATCCCTTCTCTCGGGCTTACTGAGTTATCGTCAGCGATGTTTGACGAGGCATAAACATGCCTGTAACTCTTGGGTAAGCAACAATGAGCACTTTACTCACTGCACAATCTTTACGCGTTGATACGGCGTTTGGCACGCTCTTCGACTCACTCTCCTTTACGCTGAAAAAAGGCGACCGCATTGGCCTGCTGGGCGACAACGGCTGCGGCAAAAGTACGTTGCTGAAGGTGCTGGACGGCACTGATTCCCCTGCCGCCGGAACGGTCGCGCTGGCCGGGCACTGCCTGATGGCACGCGTGGAGCAACATCTCCCGGACGCCATTTTCCCGCTGACCATGCTGGATGCGGTACTCGCACAGCTGCCCTTAGCTGAGCGCGATAGCCTGCGCTGGAAAGCCGAAACCCTGCTGGCGAGCATGGGCTTCACGCCGCAGGATATGATGCTGCAATCCGCCACGCTGAGCGGCGGGCAACACACCCGCCTGCTGCTGGCGCGGGCGCTGATTCACGAGCCGGATTTGCTCCTGCTCGATGAACCCAGCAACCACCTGGACCTGCCGACCATGCTCTGGCTGGAACACTTCCTGCAGAACTGGTCAGGCAGCTTCGTGCTGGTCTCGCACGACAGACAGCTGCTGGATGCCGTCACCAACGGCAGCTGGATCCTGCGCGATAAAACGCTGCACTACTTCGCCCTTCCCTGCACGGCCGCGCGCAGGGCGCTTGCAGCAAAAGATGAAAGCGACGCGCAGCGCCACAAGGCGGAGCAAAAGGAGATCGACCGCGTAACCGCCAGCGCGAAGCGGCTGGCGACCTGGGGCAAGGTTTACGACAACGAAGACCTGGCCCGCAAAGCCAAACAGATGGAAAAACAGGTCGAACGGCTGAAGGAGAGCCAGACGGAAGTAACGGCAGGCAGCCAGTGGACGTTAACCCTGCGCGGTGACGCGCTGCGGGCAGACCGTCTGCTGGAGATGGAAAACCTCGACGTTCCGCCTGCTCCGGGGCTCCCGCCGCTGTTTAACATCGACGTTGCGCGGCTAAAAAGCGGCGACCGCGTGGCGATTGTCGGTCGTAACGGCTGCGGTAAATCGTCGCTGATGAGGCTTATCTGGCAACAATTTGCCGATATGCCCGCAGACAGCGGGTTGAAAATCCATCCGCGCGTGTCGCCAGGCTATTACGACCAGACGCTGAATCAGTTGCCGGATGACGCCACGCTGCTCGACGCGCTGGATCCTTTCGCGCCGGATCCGCAGAACCGCAAAATGGCACTGATAAGCGCGGGATTCCCATGGGCGCGTCACGGGCAAAAAGTCAGTACGCTCAGCGGTGGCGAGCGCTCTCGTCTGCTGTTTGTCGGCCTGACGCTTGCCCGCTATAGCCTGCTGATGCTGGATGAACCCACCAACCATCTCGACATGGAAGGCAAAGAGGCGCTGGCGGAAACGCTGCAACAGTTCGAAGGGGGCGTGCTGCTGGTCAGCCATGACCGACAGTTAATCAGCCAAAGCTGCAACCGCTTCTGGCTGATTGAAGAGGGGAAGCTGAGCGAGTGGCACGATGCAGAAGCGGTGTTTGAGCGCCTGCGTGAAAGCGCGGGGCTGGTGACATCCACCGCGCCCGTCATCGCCGCTGGTGAGGTTCAACCCTCCTCCCCGTACGACGATCTGCTTGAACGGCTGGTCGCGCTGGAAACGCTGCTGGAAGACGATCTGGCGCGTAAGCCGAAGCATCAAAAGCCGCAGCTGCAGGCGCAATGGCGTAAAGAGATTGAGGAGATAGAAGCACTGCTGTAAATCTGCGCCCGGCGAGTCTCTCTCGTCGGGCCAGTATTTTCCCCCTTAATTATTAGAGGAACGCCGTATTCTTAATCTGAAATCGGCTTAAATGATGACATTATGTTGCTGCAGCCTTGCATTACCAGGCTAATGTATTAATCCTTAAGAGGTATTACCCTGCTATGCAGATACTTATCATGAACAAGGAGATACACATGAAGGCTGCTGTTGTTACTCAGGATCATCAGGTCAACGTCACCGAAAAAACCTTACGCCCGCTAAAGCACGGGGAAGCCCTGCTGAAGATGGAATGCTGTGGCGTATGCCATACCGATCTTCACGTGAAGAATGGTGATTTCGGCGATAAAACCGGGGTGATCCTGGGCCATGAAGGGATTGGCATCGTGAAGGAAATCGGCCCCGGCGTGAAATCACTGAAAGTTGGCGATCGTGCCAGCGTGGCGTGGTTTTTCGAAGGTTGCGGCCACTGCGAATACTGTAATACCGGCAACGAAACTCTGTGCCGCGACGTGAAAAACGCCGGTTACTCCGTTGACGGCGGGATGGCTGAAGAGTGCATCGTCACCGCGGATTATGCGGTAAAAGTGCCGGACGGCCTGGATTCGGCGGCGGCCAGCAGCATCACCTGCGCCGGCGTTACCACCTACAAAGCGGTGAAGGTCTCGGGTATCAAACCGGGCCAGTGGATCGCCATTTACGGTCTTGGCGGGCTGGGTAACCTCGCGCTGCAGTATGCTAAAAACGTCTTTAACGCCAAAGTCATCGCCCTTGACGTTAACGACGAACAGCTGAAGCTGGCGGCCAGCATGGGTGCGGATTTAACCATTAACTCCCGCAGCGAAGATGCCGCGAAAATTGTGCAGGAGAAAACCGGCGGTGCCCATGCCGCAGTCGTCACTGCCGTCGCCAAAGCGGCATTCAACTCCGCCGTTGATGCCGTGCGTGCCGGTGGCCGCGTGGTGGCGGTTGGCCTGCCGCCGGAAGCGATGAGCCTCGATATTCCGCGTCTGGTGCTGGACGGCATTCAGGTGGTGGGTTCGCTGGTCGGTACCCGTCAGGATCTGCAGGAAGCCTTCCAGTTTGCGGCCGAGGGCAAAGTGGTGCCGAAAGTGACGATGCGTCCGATCGAAGACATCAACGCCATCTTTAAAGAGATGGAACAGGGCCAGATCCGTGGCCGTATGGTGATTGACCTGCGTTCGTAATCACCCACCGTACATCACCGCTCCTTACCGGGGCGGTTTTTTTATAGCCATTTTCCGGCAATCCTTATCTTAATTCCTTTGTTCACTTGTTTTCCCGCGCGCCCGATGATGAATCCGACGCTAACAAGAAGATAACAAAGGAATTCACCATGCAAACCCCATTTCGTCTGCCGCTGCTGACGGCGCTGATTCTGACGACCACCGCAGCCTGGTCCGCGGATGCGCCTGTTAAAGGCGGCACGCTGATTTATCTGGAGCAACAGGCGCACACCAACCTCTATCCGCCTGCCGGCGGCTTCTACCCGAACGGCGGCATTCTGAACCAGATCACCGACAAACTGACGTGGCAGAACCCAAAGACGCTGGAGGTGGAACCCTGGGTGGCAGAAAGCTGGACCACCAACGCCGATAAAACCGAATACACCTTTAAACTGCGTCCCGGTATTACCTTCTCCGACGGCACGCCGCTGGATGCTAACGCCGTGGCGAAAAACTTTGATACCTACGGCTTAGGTAACAAGGCGCAGCGCCTGCCGGTGTCAGAAGTGATCAATAACTATGATCGTAGCGAAGTCATCGACCCGCTGACCGTGAAGTTCTACTTCAAAAAACCGTCGCCGGGGTTCCTGCAGGGCACCGCCACCATTGGCTCGGGTCTGGTTTCGCTCAGCACGCTGAAGCGCAACTTCGAAGAGCTGGGTGACGCCCGCCACATCATTGGCTCCGGGCCGTTTGTGGTGAAGGACGAGAAGTTGGGGCGTGAAGTGACGCTCGAAGCCCGTAAGGACTACCAGTGGGGGCCCAAAAACCTGCCACAGCAGGGGCCAGCCAATCTGGACGGCATCAAGTTTATCGTCACTCAGGAAGACAGCGTGCGCATCGGCGCCCTTCTGGCCGGCCAGGCCGACTTTATTCGCCAGGTGCAGGCGTATGACGAAAAGCAGGCGACCGACCAGGGCTATAAAATCTACGCTGCCCCAACGCGTGGGGTGAACGACAGCATCAGCTTCCGTCCGGATAACCCGCTGGTCTCCGATATTCGCGTACGCCAGGCGCTGCTGCATGCCACCAACGCAAAACAGGTGGTCGAGACCCTCTTCTCGGCCAACTATCCGCAGGCGAAGTCGGTGATTGCCGATTCCGCAGCAGGCTTTGTCGATCTCAGCGACAAATTGACCTTTGACCCGGTAAAAGCCAACCAGCTGCTGGACGACGCGGGCTGGAAAGCGGGCAGCGACGGGGTCCGCGCCAAAGACGGCCAACGTCTGGCACTGACGGTGTATGAATCCCTGCCGCAGCCGCAAAATAAAGAGGTGCTGCAGCTGGTTGCCCAGCAGTGGCGACAGGTGGGCGTGGCGCTGAGCGTCAAAGCCGGTGACGCAGGCAGCCGCACGCTGGATAACCTTGATCCGCTGAAAACCCCGTTAACCGTCTCCGAAGTAGGCCGCGCCGCTCCTGACGTGGTGAAAAGCATGTTCTACCCGGCTAACCGCGACGCGCTGCTGCAAAAGGGCGGCTCCAGCGACAAGGTTAAAAACTTCCGCGACGACAAGCTGAATGAACTGCTGGTGAACATTTCGGCTGAGGTCGATCCGCAAAAACGCCTGCAGCTGACGGGCGACGCCCAGCGCTACCTGCTGGATAACGCCTACGTCATCCCGATTTTCGAGGAACCGCAGGTCTTTGCCGGTGCGCCGTGGCTGAAAGGCGTCAATTTTGAAGCGGTAGGCCGCCCGTCGTTCTACGGCGCGTGGATTGAGAAACACTGAGGAGCTGACGATGCGCCACGCACTTCTTCAACGCTTTGGGCACGGGCTGCTGGTACTGTGGGCCGCCTTTACCCTCTCGTTCGTGTTGCTCCAGGTGCTGCCGGGCGACGCGGTGCTGATTAAATTTCAGAACCCGGACCTGGGCCTAAGCCCGGCGCAAATCGAGGAGATGCGCGTGGCCTACGGCGCGGACAGCCCGCTGTGGCAGCAATACGGCCACACGCTGCTGGCGATGCTGCGCGGGGATTTCGGCTATTCGTTACAGGCAGGGGTGCCGGTCAGCGAGCTGATTGCCAGCAATCTGCCGGATACCCTGAGTCTTGCCCTGCCCGCGTTTGTGCTCGCGGTCCTGCTGGCGTTTGCGCTGGCTTTTGCATCGCGTCTGCCGGGTCTGCGCTGGCTGAGCAGTACCCTCCAGTCGCTGCCGGTCCTGTTTATCTCCTTACCCACTTTCTGGCTGGGGATTGCCCTCATCCAGCTCTTTTCTTTTCAGCTGCGGCTGATCCCGGTCATTAACCCGACGCCACTGCAGGGGTTGATCCTGCCAATCGTCACCGTCGCGATCCCGATCTCCGCCCCGCTGGCGCAAATCCTGATGCGCAGCCTGGACCAGGTGGCAACGCAGCCGTTTGTCGCCGTCGCCCGGGCCAAAGGGCTGAGTGAAACCGCCGTTCTGTGGCGTCACGTCACCCGCAACGCCCTGCTACCGGTCCTGAACATTGCCGGGCTGCTGCTGGGCGAGCTGATTGCCGGGGCGCTGATTACCGAAACCGTTTTTGGCCGCAGCGGGCTCGGCCAGCTGACCCAACAGGCGGTGAATAACCAGGATATCGCCGTGCTTCAGGCGGTAGTGATGATTTCCGCCCTCGGTTTTGTCCTGATTAATCTGCTGGTGGATCTGCTGATGCCGCTGCTGGATCCCCGTCTGCAAACCGTTACCGGAGGTGCTTCATGAGCCTGGTCGATTACGCCGCCGCCGCGCGAAAGCGCGTTCCAGCGTGGCAGGAAGTGGAATGGCAACCGGGACTGTGGCTGGCATGGGGGGTGATTATTCTCGCCGCTTTTGCCGCCGTGGCGCCTGGCCTGTTAACCCACTACAGCCCGATTGAGGGCATCGCCGGGGCACAACGCCTGGCGCCGCAGGCGGGACACTGGCTCGGCACCGATCAGCTTGGCCGCGATGTTTACACGCGCATCGTGTACGGTGCCTCACACTCCCTGAGCGCAGCGCTGGCCGCCGTGACGATGGGTCTGGTGGTGGGTACCGGCTTAGGGGTGGTTGCCGGGGCGTTCGCCGGACGCGTCGAGTCTTTCCTGATGCGTTTTGTCGACGTGCTGCTGTCCATCCCGTCTCTGCTGCTCTCACTGACGGTCATTATTCTGCTCGGGTTTGGCACCGTTAACGCCGCGATTGCCGTAGGCGTTGCCTCCATTGCCAGCTTCGCCCGCCTCGCGCGCGGTGAAGTGGTGCGCATCCGGCACACGGATTACGTCGAGGCGGCGTTTGGCAGCGGCGGGACGTTTTTCGCCGTGCTGTGGCGACACATCCTGCCCAACGCGTTAACCGCCGTCCTCGCCTTTGCCACACTGCAGTTTGGTCAGGCCATCCTGGCGCTCTCCACGCTGAGCTTTCTCGGCTACGGCACCCCGCCCCCCGTGCCGGAATGGGGCTTATTGATCGCCGAAGGCCGTAACTATCTCTCTACCGCCTGGTGGTTAACCACCTTCCCCGGCGTCGTCGTCATCGCCGTGGTGCTGGCCACCAACCGTATCAGCCAACAGTTCAGCGGAGGTCGCTAATGACCGTTCTCTCAGTGGAAAATTTGACGATCAGCTACCGTACCGCGCGTCAGTGGCGAGAGGTGGTGCATAACGTCAGCTTCACGCTCGGGCGAGGGGAAATGCTGGCGTTTGTCGGTGAATCCGGATCCGGCAAAACGACCACGGCACAGGCGATCATTGGTCTGCTGGCCGACAACGCCCGGCGCGATGCGGGAAAAATATCGCTCAACGGCGAGGAGATTAGCCTATGGTCCGCCAGGCGTCTCGATACTCTTCGCGGGGCGCGAATTAGCCTGGTTCCGCAGGATCCGGGTAATTCGCTCAACCCGGTGAAAACCATCGGCGCGCAGGTCGGAGAAATCATTCAGCTACACCAGAAAGTGACCCGCGCCCGGCGCGACGAACAGGTGCTCGACCTGCTGACAAAGGTCGGCCTGAGCCACCCCGAGCAGCGCATGACGCAGTATCCCCATCAGCTCTCCGGCGGGATGAAACAGCGCGTGCTGATTGCCATCGCCATTGCCCTGCGCCCGGACGTCATCATTGCCGATGAGTCCACCAGCGCGCTGGATGTGACGGTGCAAAAGCGTATTCTCGATCTGCTGGATATCCTGCGCCGGGAATCGGGTACCGCCGTTCTGTTTGTCACCCACGATCTTGCGCTGGCCGCGCAGCGCGCGGACAGGCTGCTGGTTTTTCGCGATGGCGAGGTTCAGGAGCAAGGCAACACCGCCGATATCGTACGCACGCCTCAGCACGCCTACACCCGCCAGCTGCTGAGCGATCTCCAGGGCCAGCGCCTGACCATCGCCCCGGTGGCCGGCCGCCCGCTCGCGTCTCCGGCCATTCGCGCCCGCGCCATCAGCAAACAATTCTCCCTGGGCAAAGGTCATCAGCTTCAGGCGCTGGATCGGGTGACGTTTGACGTCAGGCGCGGTAGTACGCACGCGCTGGTCGGGGAATCCGGCTCCGGGAAAACCACCCTCGCCCGTATTTTGCTGGGTTTTGAACAGGCCGACAGCGGGCAGGTCATCATTGACGATATTGATGCCACCGCGCTCAGCCGCGAGGCCCGCCGCCAGCTGCGCCAGAAGATCCAGTTTGTTTACCAGAACCCGTTTGCCTCTCTCGACCCGCGTCAGACGCTGTTTGACATCATCGAAGAGCCCCTGAAGAACTTTTTTCGCCTCGGTAAGGCGGAGCGCAAAGTCCGGGTCGAGACCGTGGCACAGCGGGTTGCCCTGCCGGTCGATATATTGAGCCGCACCGCCCGGGAGCTTTCAGGCGGACAGCGTCAGCGCGTTGCCATCGCCCGGGCACTGATCCTGGAGCCGACCATTCTGGTGCTGGACGAAGCCACCTCCGCGCTGGACGTCACCGTGCAGGCGCAGATTCTGGCTCTGCTTCAGCAGTTGCAGCAGCAGCTGGGACTGACCTACCTCTTCATCACGCATGATTTGTCCACCGTCCGCCGGATCGCCCATAGCGTCACGGTGCTGCGCAGCGGTCAGGTGGTCGAACAGGGCGATGTCGGAACCTTATTCGCGTCACCGCAGAACGACTATACCCGGGAGCTGATTGACGCCATTCCCCATTTTTCACCCGCTACGGAGGAGCTCGCATGACGCGAAAACGCCTGGGATTTTTCACCCGCCTGCTTGACGACGCCACGCCGAAGGAGCGCTATTGTCTAGCAACCGAACAGATCCGCCACGCCGAACGCCACGGCTTTGACAGCGCCTGGATTGCGCAGCACCACTTCCACGAAAGTGAAGGCGGCCTGCCGTCACCGCTGCTGTTTCTGGCGCACGTGGCCGCGCATACCGAAACCATCCGGCTGGGCACGGCCATCATTACCCTGCCGATGGAAAACCCGCTGCGCGTGGCGGAAGATGCCGCCGTGCTCGATTTACTCGCCGATGGTCGTCTTGAAGTCGGTTTTGGATCGGGCGGCACACCGACCTCATTTCTGCCGTTCGGCCTGACGTTTGAGGGTCGCGGCGCGGCCTTTGCGGACCATTTGCATGTGATCCAAAGCGCCTGGCGCGGGGATTCACTGACCCATCCGGATAACCACCTTTACCCGCCGGCGCCACAGCTTGCCGACCGTATCTGGATTGCCACCTTCTCCGTTGACGGTGCCGTTCGCGCCGCCCGGGCTGGACACGGTTTAATGCTCTCCCGCACGCAGCCTCGCCCGGCAGACCGCCCGAATTTAACGCTCGACGCGATCCAGAACCCGATTGTGGATGCCTACCTCGATGCGCTACCTGCGGGCATCGCGCCGCGTATTCTGGCCTCCCGTACGGCGTTCGTCGCCGACAGCGATGACTATGCACTCAGGGTCGCAACGCCGGGCCTCACGAAACAGGCCTGGCAGCATCGCGCTGCCGGGCACGCAGTTAAAGGTGACACCGTCACCGATTATATCCGCCAGTTTGACGCGCATATCGGTTCCCCCGATACGGTGCTGCATTCGCTGAATGCTGACTCCGTTCTCAGGCGCGCCACGGATATCTCATTCCAGGTCCATTCGGTCGAACCCACGCACCGCGACACGCTGCGCTCCGTTGAGCTGATCGCAGAAAAGATTGCCCCCCACATCCTTTGAGGAGACACCTATGTCATTAAGTCAGGACATTCTCGCCGAGCTGGCGGAAATTAAACCCGGTTCCCCTCTGGCAGAGGCGCGCGCTACGCGAGATGCCGCCACACGCCACGCCCAGGGCAGCTACGAAATTCTGTTTAGCCAGCAGGATAATGATTTTGCACTCGACGAGCGCTTCGCCGTGGCGGCCAAAGTCGCCAGGTGGCACAGCGCGGAGGCGCTGGCCGCGCACTATGCGGGGTTTGGCCTGGCCGACCCCACCTCGGAGCGCCTGACCCCGGCGCTGAACTTCGCGCGCCTGCTGACATTTTCACCCGTCGAAGCCACGCCGGCCGCGTTAACGGCGCTGACCCAGGCCGGGTGGAGCAAGGAAGGCATCGTTACCCTGGCGCAGCTCGTCGCGTTTGTGAGCTTCCAGAGCCGACTCGTCGCCGGGCTGCGGCTGCTGAACGACAGGCCCGTCGCGGCAAGCGAAACGCCGGTGGCGGCAGGCGTCTGGCACACGACCGCAACCACGGTCACCGGCAAGGCGGCACCCGTCGCGTTCACCCAGCAGGAGCTGGGATGGGAACCGTGGATAGCGGCCAAACCGCTGGCGGACTTCCGTGACGATGAGGTTGCCATCCTGGCGAAATTTGGCCATACCGATTCCGACTACTTCCGCCTGCTGGGGCGCAACCTGCCGGTACTTGAACAGCGCACGCTAACGGATAAAGGAATTTTTTATACGCCGGGGGGATTACCGCGCGCCGAGCGCGAGCTGGCCGCAACGGTCGCCAGTAAAATTAACGGCTGCATCTACTGCGCATCTGTCCATGCGCGTAAAGCCAGCCAGCTGTCAAAGGATGACGCTGCGGTAGAGGCCCTGCTGGCCGTGCGGCCGGGGCAGTCCCTCAGCGAGGGGCAGTCTGCACGCTGGCAGGCGGAAATTAACTTTGCGGGGGCGCTGTCTGTCACGCCGCCTGCCGCCACGCCGCTACACCTCGCCGCGCTGGAAAAAGAGGGGCTGGATACCCTGGCGCAGCTTGATCTGGTGCAGTCTGCCGCGTTTTTCGCCTGGGCCAACCGCCTGATGCTGACCCTGGGTGAACCCTGGCTTGCGTGAACCCCATCAGGCTAGCGCGCGAGCGTTAGCCTGAGCACGTCTCGCCCGCAGGTAACCGTAAATCAGCAGCGCGCTCATGGCCGAGAAAGAGAGTATTGCCGCTGGCAGCGTGACGTAACGCCAGCTAAAGCCGAGGGTAATCATCATCCCGCCGAAGTACGCACCGATCGCACTGCCGAGATTAAACGCCATCTGCCCTCCTGCCGCCCCCAGCATCTCACCGCCCTTCGCATTTTGCAGCAGCAGGATCTGCAGCGGCGCGGAGAGCGCAAACAGCCCGGCACAGCAGATAAAGCCCATGACCAGCGAGGCCGCTTGCAGTTCGCCAAAGGCAAAAAGCAGCAGCAGTGAGGCGACAATCACCATGTCGGTAGCCGCCGCAATGCGCAGCGGGCTAAACCGGCCAGAGAGCTTACCGCTCAGCAGATTACCTAACACCATGCCAAGCCCCATCAGCATCATGATGACCGTCATCAGCCCTTCCGAAAAGCCGGAAACATTGACCATAAAGGGCTTAACGAAGCTAAACCACGCGAACACCCCGGCATTACCAAACATCGTGGCGGCAAAAATTAGCCAGGGTTCAGGTTTCCTCAGAAATTTGAACTGCTCGGTCAATTTGATTTCTGACGTGTCGCGGATGTCCGGCACCCAGAGCAGAACTGAGAGGATCACCAGCGCGTCGAACACCGCAATCACGAAAAAGGTATAGCGCCAGTTAAAGGCGTGCCCCAGCCAGGTCCCCAGCGGCACGCCCACCAGGTTGGCTACGGTCATACCGGCGATCATCCCGGCCACCGCGACCGTCACCTTACCCGGTGGTGCAATTTTGGAGAGGATTATCGCCCCGACGCCAAAAATGGCCCCGTGCGGAAAACCGGAAATCAGCCGCCCCAGCGCCAGCCAGAAATACGACGTAGAAAACGTAAACAGGGCATTGCCAACAGCGCACATTGCCACCAGAAACAGCAGCGTGGTTTTTAAGGAGAACTTGCCTGAAAACAGCGCCACAATCGGGGCGCCAACCACCACACCGAAAGCATAAAACGAGATCATATTCCCGGCGGAGGGAATCGAAATGCCGGTGTCATGCGCCAGCTCGGTTAGCACGCCCATAATGCCAAATTCAGCCATTCCCAGGCCAAACGTGCCAAGCGCCAGCGAAAAAATTGTCTTTTTCATACCGCAACCACAGGTTAAAAACTCGCGACGGGCATTATTGAACAATCTTGTATGGTGAGCCAGTTCAAATCAGCTGGCTGACACATTAATCCATTAATTCAGGTGGATTACACTTTGTCGTGCGGCCTCGTTTTTCCCGTGCCGGACAACCAGAGGATGACAATTATGGGAAGTAAAAAGAAAGCCCCTGTCGCTGTTGAAGTCGTAAAGAGTGCTCCGCTAAAGACTAAAGAATATGAAAAAGAGCTGCGCCGCCTGCACGTTGAACTGGTCAAGCTCCAGCAGTGGGTTGTCGCCAAAGGACTGAAGGTGTGTATCGTTTTTGAGGGGCGCGACGGCGCCGGTAAAGGCGGCACCATCAAAGCGATTACCGAGCGCGTCAGCCCGCGCGTCTTTCGCGTCGTCGCGCTTCCCGCGCCTACCGATAAAGAAAAAAGCCAGCTCTACTTCCAGCGTTACGTGCCGCATCTGCCCTCAGCGGGCGAAATCGTCATCTTCGACCGCAGCTGGTATAACCGCGCGGGCGTCGAGCGCGTGATGGGCTTCTGTACCGAAGAACAGGTGGAGAAATTTCTGGACGGCACGCCGGTCATGGAAAAAGCGATGGTCGATGCCGGCATTATCCTGCTGAAATACTGGCTGGAGGTGACGCCAAAAGAGCAGGAGCGCCGCCTGCGCGACCGCATCAACGATGGGCGCAAAATCTGGAAGCTGTCCCCCATGGACATTAAATCTTTTAACCTGTGGGACGAGTATACCCTCGCCCGCGACGCCATGTTTGAAGCCACCGATACAGCCTGGGCACCGTGGTTTGTGGCCCGTTCAGAAGATAAAAAACGCGTGCGCCTGAATATTATTTCGCACCTGCTGACGCAAATCCCCTATAAAGAAATACACGTAGACAAGGTGGATTTACCGAAACGTAAAATTGGTAAAGTTAAACCCACAAAATATCCGTTCCGGTATGTGGAAGAGCGGTTCTGATATAGCAGGGGTAGGCCCGTGCAAGCGCAGCGCCGCCGGGCAGAGCCGACGGCGCAGGTCTTACTTGATCCCTTCCGTACTTTCCTGTTTCGCTTCCAGGCGTTCCACGTCACGATACCAGCGCGGATGGTGTTTCTGCGCCCAGCGGCGGCTCACCTTCCCTTCAATCATGCCTTTAATCGACCCTTTTACCCAGAACGCCATATACATATGGATCAGGATGGCGTGGATCAGAATGATGGCCGACGTGGCGTGGATCAGTAGCGCGTAGCGAATTACCTGAATGGGGAAATACTGGGCAAAATACGGACGCCAGATAATTACGCCGGTCACCAGCAGCACAAAAATCATGCTCATGATGGTCCAGAACATCATCTTCTGTCCGGCGTTGTATTTGCCCACCTTCGCGACTTTATGCTCGTTGCCCTTCAGGACTTCGACGATCCCTTTCACCCACGGGATATCCTGCTTGTCCGGGATGTTATGGTGGACAAAACGCACGAACATAAACATCAGCACCACAAAAATCAGCACGCCGAAGAACGGGTGCAGAATGCGCCCCATCTGCGGCGTACCGAAGGTTTCGGTCAGCCACTGTAGCGTTGGGAAGAAGAACGAAATCCCGGAGACCGCCACCAGGAAGAAGCAGATCACTACCGTCCAGTGACAGGCGCGATCGACAAACTTCGTGCGCACAATCATTTTCGACTTACTCATGATGCTCCTCCTCGTCGTCATCCACCTCTTTGTTTGGCCCGATACCGATGTAGTGATAAATCAGCCCCGCGAAGGTGGCGATAAAGCCCGCCGCGGAGAGCGGTTTAAGCGCCCCTTTCCACAGGTTGATGGAGGTATCGATCGCCGGATCTTTCGGCAGATTATGATACAGCTCCGGCTGATCGTTATGGTGGAGCACGTACATTACGTGCGTGCCGCCCACGCCCTGCGGGTTGTAAATGCCCGCCTTGTCGTAGCCGCGCGCTTTCAGCTTGTCCACCCGCTCTTGCGCCACGTCCAGCATCTCTTTTTTGGTGCCGAAGTGGATAGCACCAGTGGGACAAGTCTTGACGCAGGCAGGCTCCTGCCCGACGCTGACGCGGTCCACGCACAGGGTGCATTTATATACCCGGTTATCCTCTTTATTGAGGCGCGGGACATTAAACGGACAGCCCGCGATGCAGTACCCGCAGCCGATGCAGTTGTCCTGCTGGAAGTCGACGATCCCGTTGGCGTACTGAATAATCGCGCCGGCAGACGGGCAAGCCTTCAGGCAGCCCGGATCTTCACAATGCATGCAGCCGTCTTTGCGGATGAGCCACTCTAGCCTGCCGTTCTGGTCGGTTTCGCTAAAGCGCATCACCGTCCAGGATTTGGCGCTCAGATCCGCCGGATTATCGTAGACCCCGACGCAGTGCCCCACCTCGTCGCGGATATCGTTCCACTCCGAACAGGCCACCTGGCAGGCTTTACAGCCCACGCAGGAGGAGACATCGATAAGCTTGGCGACTTCTGCCTTATAGTCCCGCGCGCGGGGCGCGGGGGTGATCGGGTTGGTCGCGGAGCGTTTAATAATGTCTTGTGTTTCCATCGCCATTTAATCGCTCCTTACGCTTTCTCGATGTTGACCAGAAACGCTTTGTACTCCGGCGTTTGCGAGTTGGAATCGCCGACGTTTGGCGTCAGGGTGTTGGCGATGTAACCTTTTTGCGCCACGCCCTCAAAGCCCCAGTGCAGCGGGATACCGACAGTTTCTACCTGCTGGCCGTGCACGTTCAGACTTTGCAAACGACGGGTGACCACCGCCACCGCGCGAATAAAACCGCGCTTGCTGCTCACCTTCACGCGGTCGCCGTTGGAAATGCCCTTCGCTTTCGCCAGTGTTTCGCTTATCTCCACAAACTGTTCCGGCTGCGCGATGGCGTTAAGCCGCGCGTGCTTGGTCCAGGTATGGAAATGCTCGGTCAGGCGATAGGTCGTTCCTACATACGGGAATTTGTCCTTTTTGCCCAGGCGCAGCACGTCCTCTTCGTAGATCCGCACCACCGGGCTGGAGACCACGTTCGGGTGCAGCGGGTTAGTACCGAGCGGCGTTTCCATCGGCTCGTAGTGTTCCGGGAACGGCCCTTCCGCCAGCTTGTTGAGGGCGAACAGGCGTCCCAGCCCTTCCGGCTGCATGATAAACGGCCCGGTGTTGCTGCCCGGCGCGGCAGTGTTGTAGTCCGGGATGTCGTTCCCCGTCCACTTCGTCCCGTTCCACTGGATCAGCATCCGTTTCGGATCCCACGGCTTGCCGTTCACGTCGGCGGACGCACGGTTGTACAGCACGCGACGGTTCAGTGGCCATGCCCAAGCCCAGCCCAGCGTGTTGCCCAGGCCTGACGGGTCAGCGTTGTCGCGGTTCGCCATCTGGTTACCCTGCTCCGTCCAGCTGCCGGTGTAGATCCAGCAGGATGATGCCGTGGTACCGTCGTCACGCAGCAGCGCGAAGCTGTTCAGCAACTGGCCTTTCTTCGCCACCAGGTTGCCGTTGGCGTCGTAGAGATCTGCCAGCGCCACGCCGTTGTTCTCTTTCGCGACTTCCTCAGACTCAGGACGATCCGGCTGCTTGTAGTGCCAGCTCATCTTCAGCAGCGGCTCAGCGCCTTTGCCGCCTTCAGTGCGGTACATTTCGCGCAGGCGATGGTAAATGCCGGCCAGGATTTCGCCGTCGTTACGCGCTTCGCCCGGCGCGTCCTGCCCTTTCCAGTGCCACTGCAGCCATCGGCCGGAGTTGGCAATAGAGCCGTCCTCTTCCGCAAAGCAGGTAGATGGCAGGCGGAACACTTCGGTCTGAATCGACGCCGGATCGACATCGTTTGACTCCCCGTGGTTCTGCCAGAAGGTGGAGGTCTCGGTCACCAGCGGATCGATAACCACCATGTACTTCAGCTTGCTCAGGCTGCGAACGACTTTGTTCTTGTCCGGGAAGGAGGCCACCGGGTTGAAGCCCTGGCAGATATAGCCCGTGACGTTGCCCTTATCCATCATGTTGAAATACTTGATGACGTCGTAAGCCTGGTCCCACTTCGGCAACCACTCAAAGCCCCAGTCGTTCTCCTTCTGCGCTGCGTCGCCGTAGAAGGATTTCATCAGGCTGACGTAGAATTTCGGATAGTTGCTCCAGTAGTTCACCTGATCCGGCAGCGTCGCTTTTGGCGTATTGGCCTCAAGATACGCTTGCAGATCGGCCTGCTTTTCAGACGGCAGCGTCAGGTAGCCCGGCAGGCTGGTGGAGAGCAGACCGAGATCGGTTAAGCCCTGAATGTTAGAGTGGCCGCGCAGCGCGTTCACGCCGCCGCCTGCCATCCCCATGTTGCCGAGCAGCAGTTGGATCATCGCCATGGTGCGGATGTTCTGCGCGCCCACGGTGTGCTGTGTCCAGCCCAGCGCATACAGGAACGTGGTGGTTCTGTCGGCGGCGCTGGTGGAGGCCAGCACTTCACACACCTTCAGGAAGTCCGCTTTCGGTGTGCCGCAGATGTTCTCCACCACGTCCGGCGTATAGCGGGAAACGTGCTGCTTCAGCAGGTTCCACACGCAGCGCGGATGCGTCAGGGTTTCATCCCGCATCGCATAGCCGTTTTCGTCGAACTGATAGTTCCACGAGGACTTGTCGTACTGGCGTTTTTCAGCGTCATAGCCGCTGAACAGCCCGTCATCAAAGGCAAAATCATCCCGCACCAGCAGGTTCGCGTTGGTGTAGTGCTTAACGTATTCCGCGTTGATTTTGTTGTTTTCAATCAGGTACAGCAGCACGCCGGACAGGAACGTAATGTCCGTACCGGAGCGAATCGGCGCATAGATATCGGCCACAGATGCTGTACGCGTAAAGCGCGGATCGACGACGATAAGCGTCGCATCGTTGTTGTTTTTCGCTTCCATCGCCCAGCGGAACCCCACCGGATGGGCTTCAGCGGCGTTACCGCCCATCACCACCACGACGTTAGCGTTTTTGATATCAACCCAGTGGTTGGTCATCGCACCGCGACCAAATGTTGGAGCAAGACTTGCTACCGTTGGTCCGTGTCAGACGCGCGCCTGGTTGTCTACCGCCAGCATGCCGAGAGAGCGCACAAATTTTTGTGTCAGCATGCCGGTTTCATTGCTTGCCGCAGATGCGCACAGCATCCCGGTAGAGAGCCAGCGGTTGACCGTTACGCCCTGCTCGTTCTTTTCAATAAAGTTGGCGTCACGGTCGGCTTTCATCAGTTTTGCAATACGGGAGAAAGCCTCATCCCAGGAGATACGCTGCCATTTGTCGGAGCCCGGCGCGCGGTATTCCGGGTAGCGCAGGCGGTTTTCGCTGTGGACATAGTCCAGCAGGCCCGCCCCTTTCGGGCAGAGTGCCCCGCGGCTCACCGGATGATCCGGATCCCCTTCAATATGGTAAATCGCTTCTCTGGCGTTCTTCGCGCCATCGCCCAGGCTATACATCAATAGCCCACAACCCACGGAGCAGTATGTGCAGGTGTTACGGATCTCTTTCGCACGCAGCAGCTTATAGTTGCGTGCCTGAGCCAGCGCCATTTTGGGAGCAAATCCCAGCATTGCGGCTGTGGTTCCGGCCATACCGCCCGCGCAGATTTTGAAAAATTGTCTGCGGCTGACGTCCATTGTTGTCCTCGTTATCTGATAAGACTTCGCGCCGCAAACTAACAGCAAAGTCCCTGTTTTTTTTGCGTCAAATCAAGGTCGCCTGACTTCGCCCCCTTAATAGTCACCGCTGCCGCGTTTGAATAATCCTTTAGGGTTAAACGCCTGAGAGAATAATTCGCGACAGGGTCAGGATTAATGCGATACATTTTTCCTTTGTTTTTTTAGCGATGAAGACGTAATGGACAGAAAGAGAGCAACGCTCACGGGACTGGCGGCAATACTGTTGTGGAGCACCATGGTGGGCCTGATTCGCAGCGTGAGTGAAGGGCTTGGGCCGGTCGGCGGCGCGGCGATGATATATACCCTCAGCGGATTGCTTTGCCTGGTGACGGTAGGATTTCCTGATATTAAACGTTTTTCTCCCGGGTATCTTATTGCAGGCAGCGTACTGTTTGTCAGTTACGAAATTTGCCTGGCGCTGTCGTTAGGCTATGCCGCCACGCGAGCGCAGGCCATTGAAGTCGGTATGGTAAATTATCTCTGGCCGAGCCTGACGATCGTCTTTGCTATTTTATTCAACGGACAGAAATCAACGCTGTGGGTCATTCCCGGGTTAGCTATCGCGCTGCTCGGCGTGTGTTGGGTATTAGGCGGTGAGCAAGGGCTACATATTGATGAAATAATCCGCAATATCGTCTCGAACCCGCTCAGCTATACACTGGCCTTTGCGGGGGCATTTATCTGGGCCGCTTACTGCACGGTAACCGCTAAATTTGCCAGAGGCCAAAACGGTATTACCCTCTTTGTTTTGTTAACTGCGCTCAGCCTGTGGGTGAAATATTCTCTGAGCGATCAGCCGGAAATGGTGTTCAGTTTTCCGGTTATCGTGAAGCTCGTTATGTGCGGTATCGCGCTTGGGTTTGGCTATGCCGCATGGAATATTGGCATTCTGCACGGTAACGTTACGGTGCTGGCTGCCGTGTCCTATTTTACTCCCGTTCTCTCTGCCGCGCTTGCTGCCGTGCTGCTGAGCTCTCCCCTCTCTTTCTCGTTCTGGCAGGGCGCGCTGATGGTCTGCGCCGGGTCATTGCTCTGCTGGTACGCCACCCGGAAATAGCGTCCGGATTTCTGCCGGGTGTGATTAAACCCGGCAGAAAATTAACATAAATTTAATATGTGATCGCACCAGAAAATATTAATCTGAACATTAGTGAGATCGTTTAGGTTCTGTTTATATTATCTTCCTTTCGTAAATTCCACACATCTTAAATTGACATAACCTGACACCTGCGCGTAACTACTTCCCTGCGAATATTACCGTCCTTAATAGTAAGAAATGCAATAGTCCACGCCTCCGGAACCGTTTAAAAATAAATCCACGCCGATTAAATATTCGCCACCTCAAATTATCATGGCGTCATTAACCCGATCTCGATCACACTAAATGAAATTATTACTCATATTTTGAAACTTATTATTGAAAGGCAGCGACAAGATTTTTAAAAATAGCACGCCGTTGTCGAACAGCCTCGTATAGAAATTGCTCGCAATGGTTCAGGAAATACTGAAAAAAAATTATAAGGAATATTTAAGATGAAACTTAAATTAGTTGCAGTGGCAGTCACTTCCATGTTGGCAGCAGGCGTTGTAAACGCAGCTGAAATTTATAACAAAGACGGTAACAAGCTGGATCTGTACGGTAAAGTGACAGGTCTGCACTATTTCTCTGATGACGCTGGCGCAGACGGTGATAAAACCTACATGCGTATCGGCTTCAAGGGTGAAACCCAGGTTAACGACCAGCTGTCCGGTTACGGCCAGTGGGAATACCAGATTCAGGGTAACAAAGACGAAGGCGACAACCAGTCCTGGACCCGTGTGGCCTTCGCAGGTCTGAAGTTCGCTGAAGCCGGTTCATTCGATTACGGTCGTAACTACGGCGTGGTTTACGACGTGACCTCCTGGACCGACGTTCTGCCAGAATTCGGCGGAGACACCTACGGCGCAGACAACTTCCTGCAGTCTCGTGCAAACGGCGTAGCAACTTACCGTAACCAGGACTTCTTCGGTCTGGTTGACGGCCTGAACTTTGCCCTGCAGTACCAGGGTAAAAACGGCAGCGTAAGCGGTGAAAACACCAACGGCCGCAGCCTGCTGAACCAGAACGGCGACGGCTACGGCGCATCCCTGACTTACGATCTGGGTGAAGGCTTCAGCGTTGGGGGGGCAATGTCCTCCTCCAAACGTACCGCTGACCAGAATGCGGCTGGCGTATACGGTGAAGGCGACCGCGCTGAAGTGTACAGCGGCGGCGTGAAGTACGACGCGAACAATATCTACCTTGCCGCGCAGTACTCTCAGACCTACAACGCGACCCGCTTCGGTACCTCTAACGGCAACCGCAGCGACATTTACGGTTTCGCAAACAAGGCGCAAAACTTCGAAGTTGTGGCTCAGTACCAGTTCGACTTTGGCCTGCGTCCATCCATTGCTTACCTGCAGTCTAAAGGTAAAGACATCGAGAACTTCGGCGACCAGGATCTGGTTAAATACATCGATGTTGGCACGACCTACTATTTTAACAAAAACATGTCCACCTACGTGGATTACAAAATCAACCTGCTGGACGATAACCAGTTCACTCGCCAGGCAGGTATCGGTACCGACAACATCGTTGCGCTGGGTCTGACCTACCAGTTCTAAACCTTGTTTGTACAAAAGCCAGCTGAATAAGCTGGCTTTTTTCTTCTCTTTACCCCGCAGACGACTCCCCGCCCGCAGCCCTGCGAAGCCAGTTTTGCAGCAGCTTACCGTCCTCGGTCATCTCTGAATCTGTACGTACGCAGAGGTGATAGTCGCGCCCGTCATCGATGGGTAGGTCAAATATCTTCACCAGCTCACCGCTCTCCAGGTAAGGTGCGATCAGCGGCTCGCGCATTAACGCGCAGCCCAGCCCGGCCTGCACACCTGCCAGCGTCAACAGCCCGTCTTCAAACAGAGGGCCGCTGCGCCGGAGAGGACGTTTTACCCCCTGCAACAGAAACCACTGCGCCCACGTGGTGCGCTCTTCATCATGCAGCAGCGGCATTTGCAGCAGCTGCTCAGGCGTGTCGATATGGCCATGAATACGCAAAAACGTGCGGCTGCACACCGGCACCATCTGTCCGGAAATTAGCTTTTCACTTTGATAGCCCGCCCACTGACCGTTACCAAAACGAATCGACATATCCGACGCATCGCTCAGATAGTTACGATGGTTGGCATACACTACGTTGATCTCGGTCTGCGGATTCGCGCGCATAAAAGCAGGCAGACGCGGGATAAACCACCCCATGCCAAAGAGCGGGATCAGGCTGATGGTGACCTGACGCGTTTGCGCCTGCTCAGCCAGATGTTCCGTTGCCTGGCGCAGCACGTTAAACGCCGCACGGATCGAGCGGTAGTATTCACGTCCGTGCTGGCTCAGCACCAGCCTTCGCCCCTGACGCTCCGTCAGTGGCATTTGCAGATAGCCTTCGAGCACCTTGAGCTGATGGCTGACAGCCGACGGTGAGATCTCAAGTTCCTGCGCGGCCAGCGTGACGCTGCCCAGCCGGGCAATGGCCTCAAAGGCACGTACGGCCCGAAGCGGTGGATCGTTTGCCAGGCGACTGTCTGCATAAGCAGACGCATCCGCTAATTGTTCTGTTTTATTCATATATTGATTTCTTTAGGCTTATCCGCCAAAAACAGGCTTACACTATCTTTATATAAATCATCAAGATAAAGCAATATCGGTTTATCATAAGAAATAATATATGTGTATTTTACAATTTAATTCATTTATCGGATGGTAGCCGCAGAAGAAGCTCTTTGCGGGTACAAACGTTGGATACACTCATACAACAACTGATCAACGGCGTGATGCTGGGAAGCATTTACGCGCTGATCGCGCTGGGCTATACCATGGTGTATGGCATCTTGCGCATTATTAACTTCGCTCACGGCGATATTCTGATGGTCGGGGCGCTCACCACGCTTTCCGCCATTAACGCCCTGAACGCCACCTTTCCGCACATGCCGCTGCTGTTGCAGCTTGGTGTTGCCCTTGTGATTGCGATGGCCGTCTGCGCCCTGCTGGCCATGGCCGTTGAGCGCTTTGCCTACCGCCGGCTGCGCAACGCCCCGCGCCTGGCGCCGCTGATCTCGGGTATCGGCGTCTCCGTCCTGCTGCAAACCCTGGCGATGATTATCTGGACGCGCAACCCGCTGATGTTCCCGCAGATCCTGCCGATGGACCCTATCGCCGTCACATCCGGCAGCGAAGCGCATCCTCCCGCCATCATCACCGTCACCGGTATCGTCACCGTTGTCCTGGCGCTGGCGGTAATGACTGGGCTGTGGCTGCTGGTGGAATACACCCGCCTGGGGCGCGGCATGCGCGCCGTTGCGGAAAACCCACGCGTGGCAATGCTGATGGGGGTTAACCCAAACGCCATTATTACCCTGACGTTTGCCATTGGTGGCGTATTTGCCGCGCTGGCAGGCGTGATGATGGCGAGCAACTACGGCAACGCCAGCTTCTCAATGGGCTTTTTGCCCGGGATTAAAGCCTTTACCGCCGCCGTACTGGGGGGCATTGGCAACATTCGTGGCGCAATGGTTGGCGGCATCCTGCTCGGCATTATCGAAGCGCTGGGCGCAGGTTACCTTGGTGAACTAACCGATGGCGTATTTGGCAGCAACTATCAGGACGTCTTTGCCTTTATGGTGCTGATCCTGGTGCTGGTCTTCCGTCCGGCTGGCCTGCTGGGCGAGCGCGTGGCGCACAGAGCGTAAGGAATACCATGACAACACTTCAACTCCAGACCCCGGCAACAACGCGCAAATTCTGGTCAGGCATGAGCCTGTTCTGCCTTGCGCTGCTGGTTGCCCCCATGGTAGCCACGCAGCTGGGCGGCAACTACTGGGTGCGCGTTATCGACTTCGCCCTGCTCTACATCATGCTGGCGCTGGGGCTCAATATTGTGGTGGGCTATACCGGCCTGCTGGATATGGGGTTTATCGCCTTTTACGCGGTCGGGGCTTACCTCGCTGCGCTAATGGCCTCGCCACATTTGCTGGAGGTATTTCCTCTCCTCGGCGTCTGGTTCCCGGACGGGCTGCACACATCATATCTGCTGATTATTCCGCTGGCTGCGCTTGTTGCCGCAGTCTGCGGCATTTTACTGGGTGCTCCCACGCTGAAGCTGCGTGGCGACTACCTGGCGATAGTGACCCTCGGATTTGGGGAAATTATCCGCATCCTGATGCGTAACCTCGACCGTCCGGTGAACATCACCAATGGTGCAAAGGGCATCACTGGGGTAGATACGCTGAATCTGTTCGGCCTGAAGTTCAGCGGCGTCTATCACTGGTTCGGCGTTAAAGTGCCTGCCCTGTGGCTGTGGTACTACCTGCTGATGCTGGTCATTGTGGCGATTATTGTTGTCTGCCTGCGCCTGCAGCATTCCCGTATTGGTCGTGCCTGGCACGCCATCCGTGAAGACGAGGATGTGGCCCGCGCGATGGGCATCAACGTGCGTAACTACAAGCTGCTGGCCTTTGCGATGGGCGCCTCTTTTGGTGGCGTGGCGGGCGCCCTGTTCGGCGCGTTTCAGGGCTTTGTCTCCCCGGAATCCTTCACTTTACAGGAATCCATTGCCGTGCTGGCGATGGTGGTGCTGGGCGGTATGGGGCACATTCCCGGCGTGATCCTCGGCGCGGTACTGCTTACCGCCCTGCCGGAACTGCTGCGCAGCCAGGCAGCCCCGATACAGCAGGCGCTGTTCGGCACGGTACTGATTGACCCGGAAGTGTTGCGTCAGCTTTTCTACGGCCTGGCGCTGGTACTGGTCATGCTGGTGCGCCCCTCTGGGATCTGGCCGGTACGCCACAAAGAGGTGAATACATGAGTCTGTTAACCGTGCGTAATATGTCAAAACGCTTCGGCGGCCTTACCGCCGTGGACGACGTTTCGCTCTGCGTAAATAAGGGTGAGATCTACGGACTCATCGGCCCTAACGGGGCGGGAAAAACCACCTGCTTTAACCTGATCACCGGGCTTTATCCGGCGGACAGCGGTGAGTTTTCTATTGCCGATAAGCCCTATTTCCCGAAGCACATTGAGAACGTTACCGCCGCCGGGATTGCGCGCACCTTTCAGAACGTGCGCCTCTTTAACGACATGTCGGTGCTGGAAAACGTGATGGTGGGCCGCCACGTGCGCACCCGTAACGGTCTGTGGGCCGCGCTGAGCCGCCACAGACGTGCACGCGAGGAAGAGAGGCAGACCCGGGAGCTGGCCTGGCACTGGCTGGAGTACACCGGTATTGCGAAGTTCGCCCACTACCGCGCCCGCGATCTGGCCTATGGTCACCAGCGCCGTCTCGAAATTGCCCGCGCGCTGGCAACGGAACCGCTGCTGCTGGCGCTGGACGAACCCGCCGCCGGGATGAACGCGGCGGAAAAAGTGGCGCTTGGCGAACTACTTACCCGTATCCGGGATGACGGTAAAACCCTGCTGATGATTGAGCATGACGTCAAGCTGGTGATGGGCATCTGCGACCGCCTGACGGTGCTCGATTACGGCAAAACGCTCGCCACCGGCACGCCGGAAAGCGTGCGTCGCGACCCGGCGGTGATCGCCGCCTGGCTTGGAGGCAACCCCCATGTCTGAATTACTGAAGGTAGAACGTCTGGACGTGCATTACGGCGGCATTCAGGCCGTACGCGATGTCTCCTTTACCCTTCACGAGGGCGAACAGGCTACGCTGATCGGCGCTAACGGCGCGGGGAAAAGCTCCACCGTGCGCGCCGTTACCGGGCTGGAAAGCTTTAGCGGCAGCATTGAATTCAGCGGTAAAGCGGTACGTAAACACAGCCCCGAAGCCCTGCTCCGCGACGGGCTGGTCATGGTCCCGGAGGGACGCGGGATCTTCTCCCGCATGACGGTACTGGAAAATCTGCAGATGGGCGCCTGGCTCAGGCGTGACACTGTCACCGTTAAGCGCGAGATGAACGATATTTTCGGGCGCTTCCCGCGTCTGGGCGAACGCCAGCATCAGCTTGCCGGCCTGCTGTCCGGCGGTGAGCAACAGCTGCTGGCCCTTAACCGTGCCCTGCTCAGTCACCCGCGGCTGTTGATCCTCGACGAACCCTCGATGGGCCTTGCGCCGAAGATGGTAGAAAACATTTTTTCCGTCATCGCCGACCTGCGCGAGCGCGGCGTTGCCCTGCTTCTCATCGAACAAAACGCCCGTCTCGCGCTGGAAGTCACCGACAGCGCGTGGGTCATGGACAGCGGCAGCATTGTTCATCATGGCGAATCGAAAGCGCTGCTCAATGACGACCAGATTGCACAGATTTATTTGGGCGAAATGCCTGTTTAACAACACCAGCCAACATCAGGGAAATACAATGAAAACAGTAAAAATCAGTGCGCTCAGCGCCGCTATTCTGCTCGGTAGTTTTGCCTCTACCGGTGCCTGGGCCGCCGAAGGGGAAACCGTAGTTATCGGTCTGGCAGGCCCGCTCACCGGCCCGTCTGCCCGTATCGGTAAAGATCTGGAAAACGGCGCGCAGCTGGCTATCGATGACATCAACAAGCAGCACCCGACCATCGGCGGCAAAGCGGTAACCTTCAAACTGCAGTCCGAAGACGATCAGTCAGACCCGCGCACTGCCGTAGCCGTCGCGCAGCGCCTTGTCGACAGCGGCGTGGCAGGTGTGGTCGGCCACTGGAACACCGGCACCAGCATTCCTGCGGCCCGCATTTACCACGATGCGGGCATCGCCCAGGTGGCACCGGTCGCAACCGGCCATGCCTATACCAAACAGGGTTTTGACACCAGCTTCCGCGTGATGGGCCACGACGATGACGGCGGCCAGCTCGCCGGCCAGTACGCGGTCAACGCGCTGAAAGCCAAACGCATTGCGGTGATCGACGACCGTACCGCCTTTGGTCAGGGTCTGGCGGACCAGTTTATTAAATCGCTTGAAGCGCAGGGCGTGAAGGTTGTCGATCGTCAGTATGTGGATGACAAAACGGTGGACTTCAGCGCCGTGCTGACCGCTATCCGGAGTAAAAACGCCGATCTGATCTTCTTCGGCGGCGTCGACAGCCAGGCCGCACCGCTGGCGCGTCGTATCAAACAGCTGGGCATGAACGCCACCCTGATGGGCGCAGGCGGATTTGTCAGCCAGACGTTCCTGCAGCTGGCGCAGAAAGAAGGCGAAGGCGTGGTCGCGCTGGAGCCGGGTCTGCCGGTAGACCAGATGCCGGGCGGTAAAGCGTTCGAACAGGCGTACCAGTCACGCTACCACACCCATATCGAACTGCACGCCCCGTTCGCCTATGACGCTACCCGCGTGCTGGTTGCGGCGATGGAAAAAGCAGACTCCGTTGAGCCGTCCGACTATCTGCCCGGCCTGCGCGCCATCAGCTACGCCGGCGTCACCGGACAGATCGCGTTTGATAAAGAAGGTAACCTGAAATCGCCGTCTTTCACCGTTTACAAAGTTGTCGATGGCAAATGGCAGCCGCAGACCGTGCTGGGTGGCGCAAAAGCGAAGTAACGCAGTGAGGGCAATGTGATGAGTGATAATAACGAGCTGGGCATTCTCGCCCGCCGCAAAATTGAAGCAGAAATTATTAAGCCAATTTATGAAATCCTGGTGCGCGAGATAGGAAAAGCTCGCGCACAGGCGGTCATTGGCGAGGCTATCGAGCAGGCCGCGATTGACGCAGGCAAAGCGTTTGCCAGCAAAGAACCCAACGGCGCGGACGTCAAGAGTTTCATCGCTCTGCAGTATCTGTGGGAAAAAGATAACGCGCTTGACGTGAAAGTGATCGACGCCGACGACCAGCAGTACAACTACAACGTGACCCGCTGCCGCTACGCGGAGATGTATCACGAAATGGGGCTGGGCGAGATTGGTCATCTGCTCTCCTGCGCGCGCGATGAAAAATTCATCGTTGGCTATGCGCCGGACGTAAAGCTGACCCGCACGACCACCATCATGCAGGGCGGTTCGTGCTGTGATTTCCGCTACCGCAGCAGTAAGGACAAGACATGATCCGCGTTAACGCCGAACGGCTGTGGTCAACCCTTGAGATGATGGCGCAGATCGGAGGCACGCCCGCCGGTGGCGTGACCCGTCTGGCACTGAGCGAGGAAGATCGCATTGCGCGTAACCTGCTGCGCGACTGGGCGCTGGACGCGGGTTTCACCTGCGACATCGACAGCATGGGCACTATGTTTATCCGCCGCGCCGGGAAAAACCCGCAGCTTGCTCCGGTCATGACAGGTTCACATGTGGATACCCAGCCGCTGGGCGGTAACTACGACGGGGTGTACGGCGTGCTGGCCGGGCTGGAGCTGCTGCGAACCCTTAACGATTATCACGTTGAGACTGAACGTGACGTTGTGCTGGTGAACTGGACTAACGAAGAAGGCGCGCGCTTTGCACCGGCCATGCTCGCTTCAGGGGTCTGGGCGGGACAGTTTAGCGAAGCGTACGCGCATTCCCGCGCGGATAACGAAGGCATCACCGTGGGGGAAGCGCTGGATAACATCTGCTACCGGGGGGAAGCCCCTGCCCGCGCGTTTCCGGTTCACGCCTGCTACGAACTGCACATCGAACAGGGCCCGATCCTGGAAGATGAAGCCGTCGATATCGGGTTAGTCCGTGCGGCTATGGGCCAGCGCTGGTTTACCCTCACGCTGGATGGATTCGCCGCCCATGCAGGCACCACGCCGATGCACAGCCGCCGCGATGCGTTAACCGCATTTGCCGATCTGGCGCTGAAGGTGGAAGAGATTGGCTATCGGCATGCGCCGGACGGACGCGCGACGATCGGTATGGCGCAGGTTACGCCAAACTCGCGCAACGTGGTGCCGTCTCGCGTGGTGTGCAGCGTGGAGTTCAGACATCCTGCCCGGGAGGCGCTGGAAGCGATGGAGACAGCGCTGCATCTGGCGGCGCAAAGCCTGAGCGCGCGGGGCGTAACGGCTGATGTGGAACGGATTTTTGACTACGCGCCGATTGCGTTTGATGCCGTATGCCTGGCCCGCACGGAGAAAGCACTAGCGGAACTGGGCTATTCGTCGAAATCCATGGTCTCTGGCGCGGGACACGACGCCTGCTACGTCAGCAAAGTCGCGCCTGCCAGCATGATCTTCATTCCCTGCGTGAAGGGTATCAGCCACAACGAAGCCGAGAAGATCCTGCCGGAGTGGGCAGAGAAAGGGGCAAACGTGCTGCTGCACAGCGTGCTTGCCGCCGCGCAGGACACATAAGCCGCCTTACCGGGCCTGCAAAAACGCTCCCGCAGGCCCGGTAAGCTCAACCTGGCACATTTTACGGCTTCGGCACCTTCGCCAGGCTAAACCAGATCCCGACGGCCAGCAGCAACAGCATTCCTCCTGCGCTGCCCAGCGCCACGCTGTGCGAGGTGATAAACGCGCTTTTCGCCGCTTCAATCACCGGCTCCGCCAGCGTTGGCGTCAGATCCTGCGCTACCTTCATTGCCTCACCTATGGATGACGAAGCCTGGTCGACGAGCGATGCATTGAGCCCCTGCGGCAGATTAATTGACGCGGAGAAGCTGCGGGTCAACAGCAGACCAAAGATGGCGATCCCCAGCCCGGCGCCCAGTTCATAGGACATGGTTTCAATGGCCCCTGCGGCGGCAGCTTTCTCTTTCGGCGCGGCCGCCATAATGGCCGAGGTCGAGGCCAGAAGCGCGCTGGCGGCGCTAAAGCCCAGCAGCACCATCAGGCCCCACGCCTGCCACTGCTGCGTGCTGAAATCAAGCATCGACAGACCGATAAAGCTGACCGCACTGAGGCCCATACCACCCGCAGCGACAATGCGCAGCCCCAGACGGCCCACCAGCACACCGGCGATCGGCCCGCTGAATCCGCTAGCCACCATCACCGGGAGCATGAACATGCCCGCCTCGAAGGGCGTAAAGCCGTGGACAAACTGCAGCTCTTGCGCCATCAGCAGTTCAAAGCCCACCAGCGCGATCATCGCCGTCATCGCCATCACCACGCCGCTTAAAATGATGCGGTGACAGAACAGGCGCATGTCGATCATCGGCACCCGGGCGCGCAGCTGGATACGCACGAAAATAAACAGCATCACGGCCCCCGTGAGCAAGGTACACGCCACAAGCCACGGCGACAGAACGCCTTTTAACGCAGTTTTGGCGCTGTAGACCAGCAGTAGAATGGCCACAATCAGCATGATCGCATGGCTGATATTTAACGGCTGCTCAGGGCGCCCTTCCTGCTGCGGGACAAAGCGCGCGGCAAGGGTAACGACGATAAGCACGATCGGCACGTTGATCAAAAATACCGAGCCCCAGTAGAAGTGCTCCAGCAGCATACCGCCAATCAGCGGACCAAACGCCGCCCCGCCTGAACCCACCGCCGCCCAGACGCCGAGCGCGATGTTGCGATCTTTCGCGTCGGTAAAGAGCGTGCGGATCCCCGCAAGCGTAGCCGGGATGATCATTGCCGCACCGATCGCCAGCGAGGCGCGCGCCGCTATCAGCCACCCTGCAGAGGGGGCAAACGCGGCCGCCAACGACGACAGGCCAAACAGCGTGCTGCCGATCATCAATAGCCGTTTAAAACCGATGCGGTCACCCAGGGCGCCCATCGGCAGCACCATTCCCGCCATTACCAGCGAGTAAATATCGATGATCCACAGCAATTCATTGCCGCTGGCGCCCAGCGTCATGCTCAATGTCGGCGCCGCCACGTGCAGCACCGTCGCGTCAATCGCCACCGGGATATACACCAGCACGATAATCACTAACGCTAACCACTGACGAAACATAAATTTCCTTTTTATTCAAACATGGACACATGTCCAGGATGCGATCCTACGTAAAGTTGAACGCATGTCCAGCTTTTTGTTACACTCGTTTCGGTCCTATTGAGGGTAGAAAGAAATGCGGTATTTGAACAAGGAAGAGAGACGGGAAGCAATCCTCCAGGCCGCGATGCGTGTGGCCCTGAGCGAGGGGCTGGCCGCCATGACGGTACGGCGCATTGCCGCAGAAGCGGGCGTCGCGACCGGACAGGTCCACCACCACTTTGCCTCCGGCGGCGAGTTAAAATCGCTGGCGTTTGTGCGCGTGATCCGCGAGCTGCTGGATGCCGACGTGGTGGGCGAAAACGCCAGTTGGCGGGAACGGCTGCACAGCATGCTCGGCAGTGACGACGGTGGCCTTGAACCTTACATTCGCCTCTGGCGGGAAGCCCAAATTCTCGCCAGCCGGGATCCCGAGATCAAAGCGGCTTATGTCCTGACCATGGAGATGTGGCATCAGGAGACCGTGGCGATTATCCGTGCCGGGGCGGCTGCCTGCGCGTTCACGCTTAGCGATCGGGCGGAAAATATCGCCTGGCGTTTAATAGGGCTGGTTTGTGGCCTGGATGGGATCGCCGTATTAAATATGCCTGAAATGGACGATACGGCGTTTAATAAGCATCTCGACAAACATATCACGCTGGAATTGTTTTAATACTCCTTCTGGAGTATTAATTTACGCGACATTTACAATTAGTAACACATTAAGCGAACCCTTATTTCCATTCTAATCTCGGGGGTTCGCTTTTTTATCTATCCTTTCAGATGTATCCCAAAGCATCCTAAAAACCCAATAATACATAACCACCCATCTTTTTGTTTTTACTTCATTTTTCTCTCCGTTAAGGTAAGCAAGAGGGCGATATGTCGCAACAAAGTGAAAAGAATAATCAGCATCTGTTGAGTAACTGGAAACCTGAAAACACGCAATTTTGGGAGAATAAAGGAAAACATATCGCACGAAGAAACCTATGGATATCTGTGGCTTGTCTGCTCCTTGCGTTTTGCGTGTGGATGCTATTTAGCGCCGTTGCGGTCAACCTCAATAAAGTCGGATTTAATTTCTCCACCGATGAGCTTTTTATGCTAACGGCATTACCTTCGCTCTCCGGCGCGATATTACGCGTCCCCTACTCGTTTATGGTGCCAATATTTGGCGGACGTTACTGGACGGTATTGAGTACCGTTATCCTGATTATTCCCTGCGTCTGGCTGGGGATTGCCGTTCAAAATACGTCCACCCCGTACTGGGTTTTTATCATCATCGCGCTGCTCTGCGGTTTTGCCGGGGCCAACTTCGCATCCAGCATGGGTAACATCAGCTTCTTCTTCCCGAAAGCCAGACAGGGCAGCGCGCTGGGCATCAACGGCGGGCTGGGCAACCTGGGCGTCAGCGTGATGCAGCTGGTGGCGCCATTGGTGATTTTCCTGCCGATGTTTACCTTCCTCGGCGTGCACGGCGTGCCGCAGGAAGACGGCTCGACGATGTGGCTGGCCAATGCGGCCTGGATCTGGGCGCCGCTGCTGCTGCTGGCAACCCTTGCGGCGTTTTTTGGCATGAACGATATTGCCAGTTCAAAAGCCTCCATCGCCAGCCAGCTGCCGGTGCTGAAGCGCTTTCACCTCTGGCTCCTGAGCCTGCTCTATCTGGCGACCTTCGGCTCCTTTATCGGCTTCTCGGCGGGCTTTGCCATGCTGTCAAAAACCCAGTTCCCGGACGTGAACATCCTGCACCTCGCTTTCTTTGGCCCACTTATCGGCGCGCTGGCGCGTTCAGCGGGCGGGATGATCTCTGACAAACTGGGCGGCGTGCGGGTCACGCTGATTAACTTCGTCTTTATGGCCCTCTTTAGCGCCCTGATCTTCCTGACCCTGCCCGGCTCTGGCTCCGGCAGCTTTGTCGCCTTCTATCTGGTGTTTATGGGCCTGTTCCTTACCGCCGGGCTGGGCAGCGGTTCGACCTTCCAGATGATCGCGATTATCTTCCGCCAAATCACCCTCGACCGCGTCAAAAAGCAGGGCGGCACGGACGAACAGGCGCAGCACGAAGCGGTGACGGAGACCGCTGCCGCGCTGGGCTTTATCTCCGCCATCGGCGCCGTTGGCGGGTTCTTTATTCCCAAAGCCTTTGGCACCTCGCTGGCGATGACCGGGTCACCGGTCGGTGCCATGAAGGTCTTCCTCGCGTTTTACATCGTCTGCGTGCTTGTCACCTGGCTGGTGTACGGCCGCAAATCCTCACAAAAATAAAAATTACATCTTCGCCGGAGCGTGATGCAGCACTCTCCGGCCATGCTATCGAAGCAGGAGAAATGTCATGAGCAAACTGTTGGACCGCTTCCGTTACTTCAAAACAAAAGGTGACAGTTTCGCCGATGGGCACGGGCAGGTGTATCACACCAACCGCGACTGGGAGGACAGCTACCGTCAGCGCTGGCAGTTCGACAAGATTGTCCGTTCCACCCACGGCGTGAACTGTACCGGCTCCTGCAGCTGGAAGATTTACGTCAAAAACGGCCTGGTGACCTGGGAAACCCAGCAGACCGATTACCCCCGCACCCGCCCTGACCTGCCCAACCACGAGCCGCGCGGCTGCCCGCGTGGCGCAAGCTACTCGTGGTATCTCTACAGCGCCAACCGTCTCAAATACCCGCTGGTGCGCCGCCGGCTGATTGAACTCTGGCGCGAGGCGCTGGCGCAGCATACCGATCCGGTGCTGGCCTGGGATGCCATTCAAAACGATCCGCAAAAGGCGCAGAGCTACAGGAAGGCGCGCGGTAAAGGCGGGTTTATCCGCTCGAACTGGAAAGAGCTAAACCAGCTGATTGCCGCCGCCAACGTCTGGACCATCAAACACTACGGCCCGGATCGCGTGGCCGGTTTCTCGCCTATTCCGGCGATGTCGATGGTCTCCTACGCCGCCGGTACGCGCTATCTCTCCCTGCTGGGCGGCACCTGCCTGAGCTTCTACGACTGGTACTGTGACCTGCCGCCTGCATCGCCGATGACCTGGGGCGAGCAGACCGACGTGCCGGAGTCCGCCGACTGGTACAACTCCAGCTACATCATCGCCTGGGGCTCGAACGTGCCGCAGACCCGTACCCCGGACGCCCACTTCTTCACCGAGGTGCGCTACAAGGGGACCAAGACCGTCGCCATTACGCCGGACTTCTCTGAAGTGGCTAAGCTGAGCGACCAGTGGCTTGCCCCTAAACAGGGCACCGACAGCGCCCTCGCAATGGCGATGGGCCACGTGATCCTCAAAGAGTTCCACCTCGATAACCCGAGTGATTACTTCCTTAACTACTGCCGCCGCTATACCGACATGCCGATGCTGGTCCTGCTGGATGAGCAGTCAGACGGTCGCGTGGTGCCGGGCCGGATGCTGCGCGCCTCGGACCTTGTCGACGGGCTGGGGGAAACTAATAACCCAGAGTGGAAGACCGTCGCCTTCAATATTGCCGGGGATCTGGTGGTGCCAAACGGATCTATCGGTTTCCGCTGGGGAGAAAAAGGCAAATGGAACCTGGAATCGCTTGCCGCAGGCCAGGAAACCGAACTGACGCTTTCGCTGCTCATTACCCACGATAGCGTTGCGGACGTTGCCTTCCCCTACTTTGGCGGCAACGAAAACCCGCACTTCCGCAGCGTGAAGCAGGAGCCGGTGCTGACGCGCCGCGTGCCGAGCAAAACCCTGACGCTCGCCGACGGCAGCGAGAAACGCGTGGTCAGCGTTTACGATCTGGTGCTGGCTAACTACGGTCTCGATCGCGGCCTGGAAGACAGTAACGCCGCAGAAGGCTATGACCAGATCAAAGCTTATACCCCCGCCTGGGGCGAGCAGATCACCGGCGTGCCCGCCTGGCTGATTGAAAAAATCGCCCGCGAGTTTGCCGACACGGCGCACAAAACGCACGGTCGCTCAATGATCATCCTCGGTGCCGGGGTGAACCACTGGTACCACATGGACATGAACTACCGCGGGATGATCAACATGCTGGTCTTCTGCGGCTGCGTCGGGCAGAGCGGCGGCGGCTGGTCCCACTATGTGGGCCAGGAGAAGCTACGCCCGCAAACCGGCTGGCTGCCGCTGGCCTTCGCGCTGGACTGGAACCGCCCGCCGCGCCAGATGAACAGTACCTCCTTCTTCTACAACCACGCCAGCCAGTGGCGCTACGAGAAGCTGACTGCGCAGGAACTGCTCTCCCCGCTGGCAGATACGTCGAAATTCACCGGACACTTGATCGACTTCAACGTCCGCGCCGAGCGCATGGGCTGGCTGCCGTCGGCGCCGCAGCTCAGCCTGAATCCGCTGCACATAAAAGCCCGCGCGGATGCGGCAGGCATGACGCCGCAGGAGTACACCGTTCAGGCGTTAAAATCCGGCGATATCCGCTTCGCCTGCGAGCAGCCGGACAACGGTAAGAACCATCCACGCAACCTGTTCGTCTGGCGCTCTAACCTGCTCGGCTCGTCCGGGAAAGGCCACGAGTACATGCTGAAATACCTGCTCGGCACCGAGAGCGGCATTCAGGGCGAGGATTTAGGCTCAACGGACGACGTGAAGCCTGAGGAAGTGGAGTGGCAAACCGCCGCCATCGAGGGCAAGCTGGACCTGCTGGTAACGCTCGACTTCCGTATGTCCAGCACCTGCCTGTTCTCGGATATCGTTCTGCCGACCGCCACCTGGTATGAAAAAGACGATATGAATACCTCGGACATGCACCCGTTTATTCACCCGCTCTCGGCCGCCGTCGACCCGGCGTGGGAATCGCGCAGCGACTGGGAGATCTACAAAGGCATCGCCAAAGTTTTCTCCGAGGTCTGCGTCGGCCACCTGGGCACTGAAACTGACGTGGTGTTGCAGCCGTTACAGCACGACTCCCCGGCGGAACTGTCGCAGCCGTTTGATATTCAGGACTGGCGCAAAGGGGAATGCGATCTGATCCCCGGTAAAACGGCTCCGAACATCGCCGTGGTCGAACGTAACTACCCGGAAACCTGGGAGCGCTTCACCTCCCTCGGCCCGCTGATGGACACGCTCGGCAACGGCGGAAAAGGCATATCGTGGAACACCCAGAACGAGGTGGATTTCCTCGGCAAGCTCAACTACGTCAAGCTCGACGGCCCGGCGAAAGGCCGACCGCGTATTGAAACCGCCATTGATGCCTCCGAGGTGATCCTCGCCCTCGCGCCGGAAACCAACGGCCAGGTGGCGGTGAAGGCCTGGGAAGCGCTCGGGGAACTGACCGGGCGCGATCACACCCACCTGGCGCTGAATAAGGAAGACGAGAAGATCCGCTTCCGCGATATCCAGGCGCAGCCGCGTAAAATCATCTCCAGCCCGACCTGGTCCGGTCTGGAAAGCGAGCATGTCTCCTACAACGCGGGCTATACCAACGTCCACGAGCTGATCCCGTGGCGTACCCTCTCTGGTCGGCAGCAGCTGTATCAGGATCATCCCTGGATGCGCGCCTTCGGTGAGAGCCTGGTGGCCTATCGTCCACCGATTGACACCCGCAGCGTCACCCATATGCGCGAGATCCCGCCGAACGGCTTCCCGGAAAAAGCGCTCAACTTCCTGACGCCGCACCAGAAATGGGGCATTCACTCCACCTACAGTGAAAACCTGCTGATGCAGACCTTGTCGCGCGGCGGCCCCATCGTCTGGATCAGCGAAACCGACGCGCGCGAGCTGGGCATTGAGGACAACGACTGGATCGAAGCCTTCAACGCCAACGGCGCCCTCACCGCCCGCGCGGTAGTCAGCCAGCGCGTGCCGCCGGGTATGACCATGATGTACCACGCCCAGGAGCGCATCCTGAACATTCCCGGGTCAGAAGTGACCGGACGGCGCGGCGGGATCCACAACTCTGTAACGCGCGTCTGCCCGAAACCGACGCACATGATCGGCGGCTATGCCCAGCTGGCGTACAGCTTTAACTATTACGGCACCGTCGGCTCCAACCGCGACGAGTTCATCATGATCCGCAAAATGAAAAACATTAACTGGCTGGACGGCGAAGGTCGGGATCAGGTACAGGAGGCGAAAAAATGAAGATACGCTCACAGGTTGGCATGGTTCTGAATCTCGATAAATGCATTGGCTGCCACACCTGCTCGGTCACCTGCAAGAACGTCTGGACCGGGCGCGAAGGGATGGAGTATGCGTGGTTTAACAACGTCGAAACCAAACCGGGCATCGGCTACCCGAAAAACTGGGAAGATCAGGAGGAGTGGCAAGGGGGCTGGATCCGCGGCATACACGGCAAGCTGACGCCGCGCCTCGGCGGCAAAATGGGCGTGCTGTCGAAAATTTTCGCCAACCCCGTCCTGCCGCAGATTGACGATTATTACGAGCCCTTCACCTTTGACTATCAGGATCTGCACCGCGCGCCGGAAGGGGATCACCTCCCTACCGCTCGCCCGCGCTCGCTGATTGACGGCAAGCGGATGGACAAAATCGTCTGGGGCCCCAACTGGGAGGAGCTGCTGGGCGGCGAGTTTGAAAAACGCGCCCGCGACCGCAACTTCCAGAAGATCCAGAAGGAGATGTACGGCCAGTTCGAAAACACCTTCATGATGTACCTGCCGCGCCTGTGCGAGCACTGTCTGAACCCGAGCTGCGTCGCCACCTGCCCGAGCGGCGCAATTTACAAGCGCGAAGAGGACGGCATCGTGCTGATCGACCAGGACAAATGCCGCGGCTGGCGCCTGTGCATCAGCGGCTGTCCGTACAAGAAAATCTACTTCAACTGGAAGAGCGGCAAGTCAGAAAAATGCATCTTCTGCTACCCGCGCATTGAGTCCGGCCAGCCGACCGTCTGCTCGGAAACCTGCGTCGGGCGCATCCGCTATCTCGGCGTGCTGCTGTACGACGCGGACCGCATTGAAGAGGCGGCAAGCACCGAGCATGAAACCGATCTGTACGAACGCCAGTGTGACGTATTCCTCAACCCGAACGATCCGGCGGTGATTGAGGAAGCGCTGAAACAGGGTATTCCGCAGAACGTGATTGACGCCGCCCAGCGTTCGCCGGTCTACAAAATGGCGATGGACTGGAAGCTCGCCCTGCCGCTGCACCCGGAATACCGCACCCTGCCGATGGTCTGGTACGTGCCGCCGCTGTCGCCGATTCAGTCCTACGCGGACGCCGGCGGCCTGCCGCAGAGTGACGGCGTCCTGCCTGCCGTGGAAAGCCTGCGTATTCCAGTGCAGTACCTGGCAAACATGCTCAGCGCGGGCGATACCGGCCCGGTGCTGCGTGCCCTGAAGCGCATGATGGCGATGCGTCACTACAAACGCTCCCAGACCGTGGAAGGCGTAACCGATACCCGCGCCATCGAAGAGGTCGGCCTGACCGAAGCGCAGGTTGAGGAGATGTACCGCTATCTGGCCATCGCCAACTACGAAGACCGCTTCGTGATCCCTACCAGCCACCGCGAAATGGCGCGCGACGCCTTCCCGGAGAAAAACGGCTGCGGCTTCACCTTTGGCGACGGCTGCCACGGCTCCGACACCAAATTCAACCTCTTCAACAGCAGCCGCATCGACGCGATCAACATCACCGAGGTGCGCGAACACGGGGAGGGAGAATAATGCAGATCCTTAAAATCATCGCGCTGCTGATTGAGTATCCCGATGAGCTGCTGTGGGAAAACCGTGATGAAGCGCTTTCGTTAATTGCGCAGGACGCGCCCATGCTGCTGCCGTTTGCGCAGCAGCACCTGAGCGCCCCGCTGCTGGATAAACAGGCCGAGTGGTGCGAGGTGTTTGAACGCGGGCGCGCGACCTCGCTGCTGCTGTTCGAGCACGTTCACGCCGAGTCCCGCGATCGCGGTCAGGCGATGGTTGACCTGATGGGGCAGTATGAAAAAGCCGGTCTGGCGCTCGACTGCCGCGAACTGCCGGACTATCTGCCGCTCTACCTGGAGTACCTCAGCATCGTTACTGATGAAGAGGCGCGCGAAGGATTACAGAACGTCGCGCCGATCCTGGCGCTGATTGGCGGCCGCCTGAAGCAGCGCGGCGTGGCGCACTATCAGCTGTTTGATGCCCTGCTGACGCTGGCGGGCACGCGGCTCTCCAGCGACAGCGTGGCGAAACAGGTATCCGGTGAAAAACGGGATGATACCCGCCAAGCGCTGGACGCCGTGTGGGAAGAGGAACAGGTGAAGTTTATCGAAGACAACGCCACATCGTGCGACAGCTCGCCGATGCAGCAATATCAACGACGCTTTAGCCAGGACGTCGCTCCGCAGTACGTGGACGTCAGCGCCGGAGGCCCAAAATGATCCATTACCTGAACGTGTTTTTCTATGACATTTATCCGTACATCTGCGCCACCGTGTTTTTCCTCGGCAGCTGGCTGCGCTACGACTACGGGCAGTACACCTGGCGCGCCTCGTCGAGCCAGATGCTCAGCAAGCGCGGTATGAACTGGGCCTCTAACCTGTTTCATATCGGGATTCTGGGGATCTTCTTCGGGCACCTGTTCGGCATGTTAACCCCTCACTGGATGTACGCCTGGTTTTTACCCGTCGCGGTTAAGCAACAGCTAGCCATGATTGCGGGCGGAATTTGCGGCGTGCTGACGCTGATTGGCGGGTCAATGCTGCTTTACCGCCGCCTGTTCAACCAGCGGGTGCGCGCCACGTCCACCACGCCGGATATCATTATCATGAGTATTTTGCTGATCCAGTGCATCCTCGGGCTTTCAACCATTCCTTTCTCCGCCCAGTACCCTGACGGAAGCGAGATGATGAAGCTGGTCGGCTGGGCGCAGGGGATCGTGACGTTTAAGGGGGGCTCATCGGAGATGCTGAGCGGCGTTGCGCCGATCTTCCGCGTTCATCTGGTGCTGGGGATGACGATCTTCCTTATCTTCCCGTTCACCCGCCTGGTGCACGTGTGGAGCGCGCCGTTTGAGTACTTTACCCGGCGGTATCAGGTGGTGAGATCGCGCCGTTGATTTTGTCGGGTGGCGGCTTCGCCTTACCCGACCTGCGTTCAAGCTAGTGTAGGCCCGGGAAGGCGATGCCGACCGATAAAAACCACGTTCTGGTCAATCGTCCGCTGATTGAACCCGTTAGATATGCCGTCTCATAATGGCCCAAAAGTATCGTTATTGGTTCTCCAGGTGACTCATACCGTTAGCGACAGTGAGAAATAATGGCTCCCGAACACAACACAGAAGGAGTTCGCGTGATGAAACCATTTTTTCGTACAGCATTGCTAATCGGCATGATGAGCGCATTTTCCACTGAGGCTACCGCACAGGAGACAACCCGCATGAATACCAAAACCATTCGTGCAATGACGGGCGCAACGGCGACTTCGTCTTTATCCGCCTCACAAACTGCGTTAATCGTGGTGGATATCCAAAACGAATATTACGCAGGTAAAGATTTTCGTGGTCAGATGGTGATCCCTGATGGTGATAAGGTACTGAAGAATAGTCAAAAGCTGGTTAGCTATGCCCACCAAAAGGGGATGCCGGTCTACTTCGTTCGTCATATGGGGCCGAAAGACAGTCCACTGTTTGCCGAGGGATCTATCTATGCGCAGTTCCATAAAGATCTGCAGCCTTCTGCGCAAGACGCCATTATCACCAAAGCGACCCCGAGCTCTTTTGTTGGCACCGATCTGGATGCGCAATTAAAGAAAAAAGGGATTAAAAAGGTGATTGTGATTGGCCTGATGACGCATATGTGCATTTCGTCCACCGCGCGTGATGCTGTACCGCTGGGTTACAGCGTGATTATTCCTGACGATGCAACGGCAACACGCGATCTGGATGACGGTCAGGGTGGCGTGGTGGATCACAAAACGCTTCAGCGGGCGGCATTAGCCGGTGTGTCCGATGTATTTGCTGAGGTAATGACTACCAAAGACGTTATGGCATTGCCGGTCACAAAATAAGACCGGACTTGCTCCCTGTCACCAGCCAGGCTTCTATACTGGCTGGCACATGGAGGCTTTTATGACGCTTAAAATTGGTATTGTGGTATTTGATGGCATTATCCCTTTTCACCTTTCGGTGCCCTATGCCGTATTTGAGAAAGCGCTAACGCCACAAGGCGAGCCCCTTTGTCAGTTGGTCGTTTGCGCCACCATGCCCGGCGCGCTTAAAACCAATGCCGGATTCTCTATCGTTGTCGAGCGTGGGCTTGATGAGCTGGCCGGAATGGATATGGTGATCGTCCCAAGCTGGGACAGTCCCGAGCATGCCCCGGCCCCCGATCTCCTGCAAGCCCTGCAAAAAGCACATGCCGCGGGTTCGCGTATTGTGGGTTTGTGTATGGGCGCGTTTGTGGTTGCCGCCGCCGGGTTACTGGAACATCGCCCTGCGACGACGCACTGGCGATGGGCGGCTGATTTTCAGCGTCTCTATCCCTCTGTGCAAATGGATAAAGACGTTCTTTATATCGATAATGGTGACGTTGTCACTTCTGCGGGCACGGCGGCCAGTATCGACTGTTGCCTGCATCTGGTGCGTAAGGCCTGGGGTGCGGAAGTGGCAAATAGCGTAGCGCGGTTGCTGGTGGTGCCGCCCCATCGCCAGGGTGGACAACGTCAATACGTAGAACTGCCGGTTCAGAACACGCGTTGTGGAGATAACTTTACCGACGCGCTAGCCTGGGCGACGAAAAACCTCCAGCTTGCGCTCACGCTGGACTGCGTGGCGGAAAAGGCCTGCATGAGCCGTCGCAGCTTTACCCGGCGTTTTCAGCAAACCACCGGTGAGAGTTTTTCGCGCTGGCTGCTAAACCAGCGCATTATCGTCGCACAACGCTATCTCGAAAAAACCGACCAGCCTGTGGATGACATTGCCGAGCGTGTCGGTTTTCCCTCAACAACGTCCTTACGCCGTCACTTTCACAAGCTGCTTAACACCTCGCCATCTCGCTATCGGCGCGAGTTTCGCGGCCGATAGCGAGGAGGCTATTTCCCGTGAGTTTCGAACCCTGCCATCACCGCCGTTAACTCCGCCAGTGAAAAACCGTGCTTCGGATCGTCAACGCCCAGCCCGAAGCGCTCCTGCATCAGCTGATACAGCGCCCCGGCATCCGGTAAATGGATCTGCTCCTCCACGTGCCCGTTCTGCCAGTGGGTGAAGTTGAAGTTGGTCAGCGTCAGCTTGCCGCCGTCCGGCAGGTGGCGACACATCAACAGATGATGACGGAAATGGGACTGCGGCCAGTGCGCCGACCAGAAGTTTCCCATCACGTAATCGCTGAAATATTGCATCGTCAGGTCAAAATGGTACATCGACTGCCAGTGTTCGTGGTGGCGGAACTGCAGCACCCAGTCGTTGCCCTCGCTCAGCAGACGGTACAGCCCGTGCGGGGTCTCTTGCTCCTCGTTGGCAAGCAGACGAATCGGCGCCGTCAGCGTCTGTCCGCCAAACCCCACGTCGGCAATCCAGCGCTCGCCGTTCAGCTCGACCAGCAGCAGGCGATGCGTGCGCGGCGGCATTTGCGGCGGATTTGCCAGCACGACCCGCCCCAGCACGCTGCGCACGGTAAACCCGACTTCACGCAAGACGCGCTCAAAAAGACCGTTTTGCTCAAAGCAATATCCCCCGCGTCGCGCCGTCACCAGCTTGTCCACCAGACATTGATCTTCAAGGTGGATTTCGCGCGGCAGAACAACATCAATATTCTCAAAAGGGATTGCACAGTTGTGGTGTAAATGCAGCGCGCGCAGGGTATCGATATCCACCCGTGTCGGTTGCGCCCAGCCGATGCGGTCGAAATAGGCGGTTAGAAATGGGGACATACATCAGTTTCCTTTGATTGTGATGTTCTGTTTATAAACTAATTTTACACAGTCACTTTGATTTACGTGCTTTTTCGCCATACTCATCGGTGTAGATGAGGAGACCCTATGAGCCATTTTCGCCCTGTTGAATTACGTCATGCCAGCCGCCTGCTCAACCACGGCCCCACCGTGCTTATCACCAGTCGGGATGAAACCCTCGACAGACGCAACGTAATGGCCGCCGCATGGTCAATGCCCGTTGAGTTTGAACCGCCGCGTATCGCGATCGTTGTGGATAAAAGCACCTGGTCACGCGAGCTGATCGAGCGCAGCGGAAAGTTTGGCATCGTCATCCCCGGCGTGGCGGCGGCCAACTGGACATACGCGGTCGGTAGCGTCAGCGGGCGCGACGAGGACAAATTCAACTGCTACGGGATCCCGGTCGTGAACGGTCCTGAACTTGGCCTGCCGGTCATTGAAGAAAAATGTCTGGCGTGGATGGAGTGCCGGTTATTACCCGCCACTTCCGCGGCAGAGAAATACGATACGCTGTTTGGCGAAGTGGTTTCCGCGGCGGCCGATGACCGCGCGTTTGTCGCCGGGCGCTGGCAGTTTGACGGGGATAAGCTGAATACCCTGCACCATCTTGGGGCGGGGACGTTTGTGGCGAGCGGGAAAATGGTGAAGGCGCTGGATTGATTTCCTAAATTATATCCTACTGAATTATAGTAAATTTCTATGGCATTTTATGTTTACTATTGCGTTGTAAAACGGAGGATATTTCCAGAGTTGCTGCATTAGCACTCTCGCGTTAAGGAAATATCAATGACATGGAATAAAGATGGCGCAATCTTATATGCTAAATCACACGCCCAACCGAAGAGCACGGGGTATTGTGCTCACTACGTCACCGAAGCGATCAGAACGGGTGGAAGATTAAAAATCCCCAATACGCGTCTGGCAAAAGACATGGGGCGCACATTGGTCAATGCTGGCTTCCGCCTGATATACGATCAACCTCATGCAGGGGACGTGGCGGTTATTCAGAATATAGTGGGTCATGATAGCGGTCACGTTTGCATATACGATGGTCAGCAGTGGATCAGCGATTTTGTTCAACGCACCATGTACCCAGGGCAGGCTTACCGCAACATACAACCTCATTACGAACTGTTCAGGCATGACTAATGAAGCCACTCTTCTTTTTACTTTTCACCCTGTCTCCATTCGCGATAGCAGATAGCATCTCTTCACCGGGCCAGACGGCGCTTAAATTCAATCAATGGTATATCGCGCAGTTAGAGCAGAACAAACCGCCCGTACTCAATCCAGACATTATGAATGAATACGTTGCCTCAGGGACAATTGCAGCAATAAAAGAATTGTATTCAGGCGACAGTAACGAAAAAGATATGCCCGACGCGGATATGTTCATCAAATCGCAGGATTGGGATGAGGACTGGAATCAGATAACCGTCCTGCACTCTGATTTTGACGCCGTTTGTACAAACGTCTATGTCGCGTTTGGAAAGAAACACGATCACGTGGTAGCAGATTGTCTCGTTCAGGAAAAAGGGAAATGGAAAGTTCGCTCGGCGACGCTGATTAAGTAACAAGCTGATATTAAAAACTTTATACAATGAAAAAAACACATGGTAGCCAAACGACTACCATGTGCAATTAATTAACTCTTCGCACGCCGTGAAATAATCTCATCCGCAACATTCCGCGGTGCTTCCGCAAAATGATGGAACTCCATCGTATACGTCGCGCGCCCCTGGGACATCGAGCGCAGCGTGGTGGCGTAACCAAACATCTCTGCCAGCGGTACGTCAGCGCGAATAATCTGGCTTCCGTACTGCTCGGCCATCCCCTGCACCATGCCGCGGCGGGAAGAGAGATCGCCCATGATGTTCCCGGCGTACTCTTCCGGTGTTTCCACCTCCACGTGCATGATCGGCTCAAGGATCACCGGATCCGCTCTGCGGGCGCCCTCTTTAAAGCCGAGGATTGCCGCCATGCGAAACGCCATCTCCGAGGAGTCGACGTCGTGGTACGAGCCAAACGTCAGCGTCGCTTTGACGTCGACAACCGGATAGCCCGCCAGCACGCCGCTGTTCATCGCCTCCCGCAGCCCCTTCTCAACGGACGGGATATACTCGCGCGGCACCACACCGCCCTTGGTGGCATCTTCAAATTTAAAACCACTTCCGGGCTCCAGCGGCTCCAGGCTCAGGACCACATGGCCGTACTGCCCTTTACCACCGGACTGCCGGACAAATTTGCCTTCGATATCCTTCACCGCCTTGCGCAGGGTTTCGCGGTACGTCACCTGCGGACGACCAATATTCGCCTCGACGCCAAACTCACGCTTCATGCGGTCGACGATGATCTCAAGGTGTAACTCGCCCATCCCGGAGATAATCGTCTGACCGGACTCTTCGTCAGTGTGCAGGCGAAACGACGGATCTTCCGCCGCCAGACGCTGGAGCGCGATCCCCATTTTCTCCTGATCGCCCTTGGTTTTCGGCTCGATCGCCAGCGAGATAACCGGGTCCGGGAACTCCATGCGCTCAAGCGTGATGACGGCGTTCGGATCGGTGAGCGTATCTCCGGTGGTCACGTCCTTCAGCCCAACGCATGCTGCGATATCGCCCGCGCGCAGTTCGTCCACCTCATGGCGATCGTTGGCATGCATCAGCACGATACGACCGATGCGCTCTTTCTTCCCTTTCACCGGGTTATACACCGCGTCGCCTTTGCGTAGCACGCCAGAATACACGCGGATAAAGGTCAGTTGCCCGACGTACGGGTCGCTCATCAGCTTGAACGCCAGGGCCGAGAACGGCTCATCATCGCTCGGGTGACGCTCCGCGTGCTGCCCTTTTTCATCCACGCCGTCAATGGCAGGCACGTCCAGCGGCGACGGCATCAGCTCAATCACCGCATCGAGCATGCGCTGTACGCCTTTATTCTTGAATGCGCTGCCGCACAGCATCGGCTGGATTTCGCCCGAGATGGTGCGAATACGCAGTCCCCTGATGATTTCCGCTTCATCGAGATCGCCCGTCTCCAGGTATTTATCCATCAGATCGTCGCTGGCTTCCGCCGCAGCAGAGACCATTTTCTCCCGCCATTCTCTGGCGGTGCTGACTAAATCATCCGGCACGGGCGCATAGGTAAATACCATGCCCTGCGTCGCATCGTCCCACAGAATGGTGCGCATCTTGATGAGGTCCACCACGCCTGTGAAATGGTCTTCGGCACCCACCGGAATGACAATCGGCACCGGATTGGCCTTCAGGCGTTCCTGCATCATCTGCACGACGCGGAAGAAATCGGCGCCCGGACGGTCCATTTTGTTGACGAAGGCCAGTCGCGGAACGTGATATTTATTGGCCTGACGCCAGACGGTTTCCGACTGCGGCTGCACGCCGCCCACGGAGTCATACACCATCACGGCACCGTCGAGCACGCGCATAGAACGCTCCACTTCAATGGTGAAGTCCACGTGTCCCGGGGTGTCGATGATGTTGATCCGGTGCGGTTCAAACCCTCTGTCCATACCCGGCCAGAAGCAGCTGACCGCCGCGGAGGTAATCGTGATCCCGCGCTCCTGCTCCTGCGCCATCCAGTCAGTGGTTGCCGCGCCATCGTGTACTTCACCCAGCTTGTGGCTCATCCCGGTATAAAACAGAATGCGCTCAGTGGTGGTGGTTTTACCGGCATCGATATGCGCGGAGATACCGATGTTGCGATAACGTTCGAGAGGGATGGGTCGGGGCATGATATTTCCTTAAGTCTCATGACTTGTCTGTGACGACCGGGATGGTCGTGCATTCGTTCGTTTGCTATAATAGTCCTATTGTACGAGTATTATCGAACTATTTTTTAACGGTTGACCTATTGTTGATATAGCTCAATCTGACGCCAAACGCAGGAAAACGATGATCCCAAACCACCCTGAAACTGAACAAATACTGCTGGAAAATGTGCTGTTTGCCCTCGGCAACCCGCTCCGGCTGTCGATTATCCGCCGGCTGGCCGATGGCAGTGAACTCAGCTGTAACGCGCTGCGCCCGGACGACGTGGTGAAGTCCACGATGACCCATCACTGGCGCGTTCTACGCGACAGCGGGGTCATCTGGCAGCGTCCGCAGGGACGAGAAAATATGATTTCATTGCGAAGAGAGGATCTGGATGCCCGCTTTCCGGGGCTGATGGACATCCTTTTACGTGCTCATTAAACCTCTTATCGCCGGGAGGAATATGTGCCTCCCGAACCTATCAGGACGACTGCGTCGACGCGAATTTCTTCGCAATCATTTCAGCAGTAGGCTGTAATCCCCCCAGGCTCCATTGCTCCGGCTCGTGTTCATCAATACGGATCCAGACCGAATTCCGGAATGCCGGATCCCCTTTCCCCTCGATTTCCACCATTAAGTCCGTCATTCGGCGCAGCAATTCACTTTTTTGCTCGGCGTTCATGATCCCTTTAATCGTTTGTACATTCACAAATGGCATTGTATTCTCCCTATAATCAAGGTCTAAAAATCATACTCAGATTAGAAAGGAAAACACCCTGTGTCAAAAGATAAATCATTGCCTTACCTCTCACCCGAACTGTGCGGGCTCGCAGAAGGGGCAAAAATCATTGGCGATCAATGGATTTTGCTGATTTTGAGGGAGGCTTTTTACGGCATCACTCGCTTCGAGACCATGCGCAACCATACCGGCATCACTAAGCAGACGTTAGCAACGCGCTTAAAGTTGATGACGGAGCTGGGGTTGCTTTCCCGAAGACCTTACCGGGAAGAAGGAGCGCGGGAACGGTATGAATACCAGCTTACCGACAAAAGCCGCGCTCTTGCCCCGGTGCTGCTATCTCTGATGGAGTGGGGACACCTGCATGTTTTACACACCGCACCGCATATCACGCTGGTGGATAAAGCGAGTGGTGAACCGGTGCGCATTGGGTATGTGAATGCGCAGGGTCATGAGGTCATGCGAAGCCAGGTTCAGATTGTGCCGTCAACAGAGGGGTAAGCCGGGCGGTGTGCCCCCTGCTTCCCCTGTCAGGTTACCTAATCCAAACCTTCTGCAGCGTGGCGCTCTGCGCAAACGGCACGCTTTTAGTGCTGAACGCCCGAGTGGTCAGAAAAATCGCTGGCGGAGAGAAGATCACCACGTGTTGCCGTCTGTTTCCGGCGGGCATACCGGTCAGGTACGCCTTCAGGACGCGTTTTGAAGCGACGGTGCAGCCACATATATTGTTCAGGTGCCATCAGCACGGCGCGCTCAATCGCCCTGTTCATCTGCGTCGCCACGGCGACTTTGTCGCTGCCCTGTAACGCCTCGCTGATATCCTCCAGAATAATCAGCTCGTATCCTGTACCGTCCGCCCTGCGGCGCGGCACGAACGGAATCACGGCAGGTTTCGCGCTTTTGACCAGCATATAGCTTCCAGCGGTCGTGGCGGCATCCGGAACCGCAAAAAACGGCGCAAACACGCTGTTGGCTTTGCCATAGTCATGATCCGGGGCGTACCACAAAATCTCATTCTGTTTCAGCGAGCGGATCATGCCCTTTAAATCATGGCGATCGAGCATGGTTTTATTGGCGCGCAAACGCCCGCGCGTCTGTAGCCAGTCCAGGAGCGCATTATTGTTAGGGCGATACACCCCAATACCGGGGTTGAGCATGCCAAATATCCGCGCGCCCAGCTCAAGCGTCAGAAAATGCATCCCGACCAGCACCACGCCCTTTCCCTGCGCCCTGGCTTTTTCCATGTGCTCGTAACCCGTCACGGTAAAGCATTTCCGCACCCGCCATGCAGGCCAGAACCACGCCATGCCGGTTTCGATTACCCCCATCCCCACGGATTCAAAATTACGCTGCAGCAAAGATTCACGCTCTTCTGCTTTCATCTGCGGAAAGCAAAGCTCCAGGTTTCGGCGGGCAATCTCGACGCGGCGAGGAAGTAAGCGCATCGCCAGCCGACCAAGGCCATGACCGATTCTGAACAGTAGCGGATAAGGGAGCAGCATGATGAGCCACAGCGCGGCGATGCCTGTCCAGCTTAGCCAGTATCGAGGGTGGAAAAAGGCAGGTGAAAACCGGGGTAATTTTGTCATGAGAAAATTATCCTTTAACGTTGCTGTCCTTAATTGATTCTGTTGTCGATCTTTCCTAAGGATTTATTAAATGTCAGTCAGAAACGTTAAGTGTAACGGATCGGATAAAACTCACGTTTATCGTTTTTTGCGAAATGAGGGTGTGAGAGTCAGGAGAAGCCGGGTAAGACGACGCTACCCGGCCCCAAAAATTACATTGAATACCCAGGCTTCTTAATTAACTCGTCCAGCTTCGGCCCTATTTCGGTATCCCAGACCTGGGCTTTCCAGTCTTCCTGGTTCACCTGGTTCAACGCCACCGATACCGAACTGTCTTTGCTGTTGAAATGGCGAATAATCACCTCGGCGATATCTGCCGCCAGCGCGGTTTTTTGCTCGTCGTTAAAATCGCGGGGAAAACATTTGATATCTACGTGTGGCATATGCAGGCTTCCTGTTATGTGTGAGCCTTCCACGTTATCAGATTATGTTGTTGGCCTTTAACACCTTGTGCAGTTCCGGCAGTTGACACACCGTATCCGCAATCGCCGTAAACCTGGGTGTGTTTGCCGCAAACCAGTCATGCCGAGGCCCCCAGGTGCGCGCCACCGCAATATATACGTCCAGCAGCGTCAGCCGTTCCCCCAGCGCAAACGGGGTAGCCTTAAGCTGGCTTTCAAACCACAAGTAGAGGGATTTCCGGTATTCGATGCAGTTTTTCTGCAGCTGTTCCGGCGCATCCGGCACCCAGCGTTCGGGATAGTCTGCATACGTAAACGTGGGATAGACGTTGGCCACAAACCAGATGAGCAGACGCTGAAACTGCTGACGTTCGGCCTGCCCCACGGGTGGAGAAAGATCGGGACATCTGTCGAGCACCATCAGGGCAATTGCCGCAGTTTCGGTCATGATGGCGCCATTTTCCAGCGCCAGCGTTGGCACCTGACACAGCGGGTTGAGCTTTTGCAGCAGCTCGCGCTGCGGGCCGGGCTGGTCAAACCCGTCCACGTTCACAAACTGATAAGGGATATCAGCCAGGGTGAGCATCGCTTCACCGATCGCCGAGCCCCAGCCGGGTACGCCATAGAGTTTAATCATGTTGCCCCCTGCGGGATGAAAACCCTAAGTGTATACCCGTTATACTTCAAGTTGCAGGTGCGTTGGCTGCACTCACTCACCCCAGTCACGTACTTATGTACGCTCCCGGGGATTCGTTCCCTTGCCGCCTTCCTGCAACTCGAATTATTTTGGGTATAGAGCACCATTAGTAGGTTATCCCAGGCGGGTTGACCTCCGACTGCGTCACCGCTTCCCCCTGTTCGCCCCAGCGCGCCAGCACCTTCTGGTAATCTCCCCGCTTAATCGCGCCGTCAAGCGCGGCCTGCAGCGCGTACACCAGCTCATTACCTTTTTTGGTGGTGGTCGCAACATAGGCTTTTTTTGGCCCTAAACCGACCACGCGGGTTTTGCCCGTAAGCGCTGCTTTGTAAGCTGAAACCGACTGAGGGCCAAAGAACACATCCGCTCTGCCGGACTGGATATAGAGATTGCCCGAGGCATCGTCGTGGAGATAAACCGGCAGCGCGGGCGTCCGCCCCGCCTTTTTGTTCTCTTCGTTCCAGCCCAGCAGAATGCGCTCCTGATTCGTGCCGGAGCCGACAATCACCTTTTTCCCGGCCAGATCTTCCGCGCTTTTGATTGACTGGATCTCGCTTGTGGATTTCACCGAAAACGCCAGAGAATCGACGCGGTAGGTCGCAAAATCAAACTTCTCTTTACGCTGCTCGGTCACCGCAATGTTCACCAGCGCCACGTCGTAGCGCCCGGAGGCAATCCCCAGCGGCCAGTCTTCCCACGCCGTGGGCACAAGCTTCAGCTTTAGCCTCAGGCTGCCCGCCAGCAGGCGGGCCATATCCGGATCGCTGCCGATGCGCGTACGGTTATCGCTGGCCAGCAGCGCCAGCGGCGGAGAATTCAGCATCGAGATGGCGACCGTCAGCGTACCCGGCTCAACGAATTTGTAATTGGCGGGGATTTTCGCCACGGCCTGCGGATCCACCGTCACCGGCAGCGGCTGCTCGTTGGCTTTCAGATCAATGCTGGCGTGGCTCGCCGTTGTGAAGATCAGCCCCGCCAGAAGCCCATATTTCATTGGCACTCCTTATAAGACTTTCGAGAGGAACTGGCGCGTTCGCGGGTGCGACGGGCGGTTCAACACCTCGTCGCTGCTCCCCTGCTCAACAATTTTCCCGTCAACCATAAACACCACCTGGTCCGCCACTTCACGGGCAAAGCCGATCTCATGGGTGACCACCACCAGCGTGGTGCCAGAACGGACGAGCTTTTTGATCACGTCCAGCACTTCGCCGACCAGTTCAGGGTCGAGCGCCGAGGTGGGCTCGTCAAACAGCATCACGCGGGGACGCAGTGCCAGCGCGCGGGCAATGGCGATACGCTGCTGCTGACCACCGGAAAGATGGCGTGACCAGGCATCAGCTTTATCCCGCAGCCCAACCACGTCCAGCAGGCTGTACGCCCTTTCCACCGCCTCTTTTTTGCCGAGCTTTTTATGCGCGATGGGCGCCTCTATCAGGTTTTCCAGCACCGTAAGATGCGGGAAGAGATTGAAGTTCTGGAACACGTAGCCCACGTTGACGCGCTGCCTGAGGATCTCCTTCTCCTTCAGCTCATAGAGTTTATCGCCCTGACGACGGTAGCCGATGTAATCCCCGTCTATCTGGATAAAACCTTCGTCGACGCGCTCCAGGTGGTTAATGGTGCGCAGCAGCGTCGATTTGCCCGACCCGGACGGCCCGAGGATCACCGTTACTGACCCGGGAGGGATCTCAAGCGAAACGTTGTCGAGCGCCTTATGGCGGCCAAAAAACTTGCTGACGCCGGTGATCGAGATATGTCCTTCAGGAGAGGCTTGCATGGACGGGCTCCTGTGCTGGCGTGGTGGTCACGGAACGGGCGCGGCGGGTGTCGCGGTTCTGATTCACGGCGGAGCGGCGTTCGCTGCGTGCCAGACCGCGCTCGACAACATACTGAATTGCGGACAAGACGGTGGTAATGACCAGGTACCAGGCAGCCCCGACCATCAGCAGCGGGATCACCTCCTGCGTGCGGTTGTAGATCATCTGGATGGTATAGAACAGCTCCGGCATCGCCAGGACGTACACCATCGCCGTGCCCTTGGCGAGGCTGATGATTTCATTGAATCCCGACGGCAGTATTGTGCGCAGCGCCTGAGGTAAAATGATCCGCACCGTGCGGCGCCAGGCCGGGAGACCCAGCGCGGCGGCGGCTTCATACTGGCCGTGATCGACCCCGAGGAATCCCCCGCGAATGATCTCGGCGGTATAGGCGCTCTGCACCAGCGTCAGCCCCACCACGGCGGTGGAGAACTGCCCCAGCACGTTAATGGTCTCAAAGCTGCCCCAGGTGATGCCGGTGAACGGCACGCCGAGAGAGAGCGTGTCGTAGAGATAGGAAAAGTTGTACAGGATGATCAGCACCACGATCAGCGGCAGCGAGCGAAACAGCCAGATGTAGGCCCACGCCAGGCTGCTCAACAGCCATGACGAGGACAGTCTCGCCAGAGCCAGCATGCCGCCAATCACCACGCTCAGCGCGGTGCCGATCAGCGTCAGGAGCAGGGTCTGCCCTACGCCTTCGAGGATCACCGGGTCAAAGAACCAGCGGGCGAACACCGCCCACTCCCAGCGCGGGTTAAAGGCCACGGACTGAATCACGACGGCCAGGACAAACAGCGCCACCGCGGCGCCGACGGCCCGCAGCGGATAACGCGCCGGGACCACCTTAATGGTTTCAACGTTGCTCATCGTCGTTCCTCATGCGGTTTTACTGAACGCTTCGCGTACCAGCGTTTTAGTGAAGCGCAGCCGACCGTCAAAGGGCGGCTGGCTGTACTCTTCCGGATCCCGGTTCAGATCGAACTGCGGCTGATAGCCCTGGCTAAGATAAAGCCTGACCGCTTCCGGCTGGCGAAAACCGGTTGTCAGATAGATCTGGCTGTACCCTGCCAGCACCGCCCTGCGCTCCAGCTCCTGCACCACGCGCCCGGCAAGTCCCTGCTGGCGCAGGGTTTTGTCCGTCCAGATGCGTTTGATTTCCGCGGTGCGTTCGTCGAAGGGCTTGTACGCGCCGGTGGCGATAATCTTCCCGTCGCGCTCCAGGACGATAAACAGCCCCTGCGGCGCTAAGTACCACTCGGTGAGTTCCACTTCCGCGTCTTTAGAGAAGTAGTCCCCGTAGCGGGCGGCATATTCACCGAACAGCCCCTCGATGATGGGCTGAAGCTCGGCATCTTCCGGCGACACGTCACGAAATCGTTCACTCATAGCGCCTCCTTAATCGCCCAGGCCAGCCGGGTTGACTTCTGACTGAGGAATGCGCTCAACGCCTTCCCCCCAGCGGTTGAGCACTTTGTCGTAATCGCCGTTTTGATGACGCCGTTCAGCGCGGTTTGCACCGGCTCAACCAGCCCGCTGCCTTTTTTCAGCGTCACCGCGATGTGCGCCGCCTTCGGCCAGCCGCCGTCGACGCTACCCACCAGTTTGGTTTTCCCGTTCAGTGCCGCTTTCCAGGCACCAATCACGTTCGGGCCAAAGTAGGCATCCGCGCGCCCGGACTGCAGCGCCAGCGTTTGTGCCGCGTCGTCTTTGGTGTAGATCGGGGTAAAGGGCTTCAGTCCCTTCTTCAGGTTTTCGGCATTCCACGCCAGCAGGATGGCCTCCTGGTTGGTGCCGGAACCGACGATAATCCGCAGCCCGGCAATGTCCTCCGCTTTCTGAAGCGATTTGATCGGGCTGGTCGATTTCACGTAGAAACCGAGGGAATCCTTACGGTAGGTGGCAAAATCAAACTTCTCTTTGCGCGCTTTGGTGACGGTAATGTTGCTGATGGCCGCATCGTATTTCCCCGATGCCACCCCCAGCGGCCAGTCTTCCCACGAGGTCGGCACCACGTTCAGCTCCAGCCCGAGGCTGTCGGCCACCAGACGGGCGACGTCAACCTCGCTGCCGAGCAGCGTTTTGTTGTCGTCGGAAAATACCGTCAGCGGCGGTTGATTAAGGCCTGCCACCGCCACGGTAAATTTCCCCGGCACGGCAAAGCGATAATCTTTCGGGAGCTGCGCCACCGCCTCGCTGTTTTTGGCGGTGTTGATCGGCGTTTTGTTGGCCTCGATGCTCACGCCGGTGCCGTTAATATTCACATTCTCTGCCCAGACAGCAGGGGTAAAGGCCAGCGCGAGCGCCAGAATAACCGTTGTTTTCTGCATAGCGGTGTTCTCTTTTATTGTTGTGTGAACTGGTTTTTTGGTTGGTCTAAGCCGAGGCTTTCGCGCAGCGTGGTGCCTGGGTAGTCAGTACGGAACAGGCCGCGAGCCTGCAGAACAGGTACAACCTGGTCAACAAAGCGCGGGAAGGTGTCCGGCGTACCGCCCTGAATGATGAAGCCGTCTGCGGCATAACCTTCAAACCAGGCCTGCAAACCGTCAGCCACCTCCTCCGGCGTGCCGGAAAAGCGCGGGCGCGGCGAAGCGGCTTCAAGCGCCACCTGACGCAGGGTTAAGCTGCGCTCGCGGGCATTACGCTTAATTTCATCGGTAGTGCTGCGGAAGCTGTTTTTGCCTAAGTCGCCGATATCCGGGAACGGCTCGTCAAGCGGATACTGGCTGAAATCGTGATGTTCAAAATAGCGTCCGAGGTAGTTGAGGGCATCGTTAATCGATACCAGCGCCGCCGTGGTTTGATACTGGTTTTCCACGTCATCGGCATCTTTCCCCACTATCACGCTGACGCCCTGGAAAATATGTAGATCTGACGCGCGGCGGCCGTTCGTTTCCAGCTGCTGCTTCACGTCGCGATAAAACGCTTTCGCTTCTTCTAAGGTTTCGTGATGGGTAAAAATGGCGTCAGCATGTTTCGCCGCCAGTTTTTTACCGTCGTCCGACGCGCCCGCCTGAAAGACAATCGGTCGCCCTTGTGGCGTACGACCAATATTCAGCGGCCCGGCGACCTGGAAGAAATCCCCGTGGTGATCCAGGGTATGCAATTTTGCCGAATCAAAGAATTGACCGCTCTCTTTATTGCGCACAAAGGCGTCGCCCTCCCAGGAATCCCACAGCCCTTTCACCACGTCGAGATACTCATCGGCAATGCGGTAGCGCAGCGCATGCTCGGGGTGTTTTTCGCGGGAAAAGTTCTTTGCTGACCCTTCCAGCGGGGAAGTCACCACGTTCCAGCCCGCTCGGCCGTTGCTCAGGTGATCGAGGCTGGCGAACTGGCGCGCCGTGGTAAAGGGTTCGCTGTAGGATGTGGATAAGGTTCCCACCAGCCCCAGGCGTGAAGTGATGCTTGCCAGCGCGGAGAGTACCGTTAACGGTTCAAAGCGGTTTAAAAAGTGCGGAATAGATTTCTCATTTATATAGAGGCCGTCGGCAACGAACAAAAAATCGAGTTTGCCCTCCTCCGCTTTTAATGCCGTTTCTTTTACGAAATTAAAATTAATACTGGCATCGGCGACGGCCTCAGGGTGACGCCAGGCAGACATATTTCCGGACGCACCATGCAAAATGGTCCCGAGCCGCAGTTGACGATGTGCAGACATATTTACCTGTCCAGAATTAAACGTGTTGCAGCGCTTTTTCCGCAAGCTGTGCAAAATAGCGGGCAGCGGGCTCAATTAATGCTTCGTCCGGATTAAATGCCGGATGGTGTAAACCAAACGGGCTATTACTGCCGATGCTGACAAACGCCCCGGGAATAGACTGCAGATAAACCGCGAAATCTTCTCCGCCCATATGCAGTTCCGCGTGCCGGGTTTCGTACCCCGCCTCGCGGGCAACCGAGGTGGCAAAATCGGCCCAGCGCTCGTCGTTCACCAGCGCGGTGGGTCCGGCATACCAGGTAATATCAATCTGTGCGCTGAAGGCGCTGGCAAACCCGGCGGCGATTTCGCCCACGCGGGCCTTCACGTTCTGCTGCACCTCCGTGCGGTGGGTGCGCAGCGTGCCTTCAAGCTCGACGCTTTCCGGCAGCACGTTCCAGGTATTGCCGCCAGCAATGCGCGTCACGCTCAGCACCACTGAATCCAGCGTATTGACGTTGCGGCTGGCGACGCTTTGTAGCGCCGTTACAAGCTGGCTCGCCAGCACAATGGCGTCGTTGCCTTCGTGCGGGCGCGCGGCGTGTGCGCCTTTGCCGGTGATGCGGATCACGAAGCGGTCCACGTTGGCATAGAACGGTCCGCCGCGGGTGGCGAACTCACCGACCGGCAGGCCGGGCTCATTGTGCATGCCGAAAATCGCGCTGACGTCACGCAGGGCACCGGCCCGCACCATGCTCTTCGCCCCGCCAAAGTTCTCTTCGGCAGGCTGGAAGAGGATACGCACCCGGCCGTTGAGCGAGGCTTCACGCTCTTTTAGCTTTAACGCGGCGCCGAGGATCACGCTGGTATGGATATCGTGTCCGCAGGCGTGCATCACGCCTGCACGCTGCGAGCTAAACGGCACGCCGCTGCGCTCCTCAATCGGCAGAGCATCAATATCTGCCCGCAGCGCAATCAGTTTGTTGCCCGAGCCGATTTCCGCCACCAGCCCGGTCGACAGGTCGTAAGGTTGTGGGGTAATCCCGGCATTCGTCAGCCACTGGCGCAGGCGTGCCGTGGTTTCCACTTCCTGACCGGACAGCTCAGGGTTCTGGTGCAGCTCGCGGCGCCAGGCTATCAGCTGTTCGCTAAAGCTCATACGGTGACCTCCCTGTTAAGACGCGCCTCGGCAAGCAGACGCAGCGACGCGACGCGCGTTGCCCCCTCCGCGACAGGCGTGTCGATGATGAATTCGTCAATGCCCCACAGCTGGTGCAGCGCGTTGAGCTGCTCCAGCACCGACTCAGCCGTGCCCGCCAGCAGCGACTGGGCCCGACGGGCAATGCGAACCGGCTCGCTTCCCGCCTGACGCGCAAAGGCGTAGGCCTGCTCTTCGCTGGCCACGGTGACACGCTGGCCATTTTCCAGCTCAACGCCCCACACTTCGACCTTTTGCGCCAGCGCGTCTGCCTCGGCCTGCGTCGGCGCAACAATCGCCTGTACCGCCACAATCACCTCCCGCGCGCTGTTCTTACGCCAGGTCGTTACCACGTCGCGCAGCAGTTCCGGGTCACCGTTGAGATGTGCGGCAAAGACGAAGTGCCAGTTGAGCGAGGCGGCAAGCAGAGCGCTTTCGATGCTGGCGCCCAGCAAAAAGCCCTGAGCAGGAACCGGTGGCAGCGGCGTGGCGCGAACGGCTTCATCGGCAGACTGACGTTCAGGACGGATCCAGCGATCGAGCTGGGCCAGCTGTTCGGCAAAGCTGCCTTTTTCCTGTTGATGCAGACCCTGCTGCAGCACGCGGGTCGAGAGCGGTAGCCCGCCGGGGGCTTTTCCGACGCCGAGATCCACGCGACCGGGCGCCAGCGCGGCCAGCAGGTTGAAATTCTCGGCTACCTTATAGGGGCTGTAGTGCTGGAGCATCACGCCGCCGGAACCGACGCGGATGCGCGTGGTTTGCCCAAGGATCCAGGCAATCAGCAGTTCCGGCGAGGGGCTGGCAAGGTGTGGCGTGTTGTGATGCTCGGCAATCCAGAAGCGGTGATAGCCCAGACTTTCTGCCTGCTGCGCCAGCGTCAGGGTGCGCGCCAGTGCATCGGCTGCCGTTTCGTTTTCAGCGATGGGGCTTTTGTCAAGAATGCTGATTCGCCATGACATGTTGCGTTCTCGTTTGACTTAACATGTCGACATTATTAAAGGCGTATTTCACCACAGAGAAACAATTAATTTACATTTGGTTTGCCGGAAATCAGATATACATGACCCTGCTAAGGGTGTGATTTCAGCGATGAAATCAGCGCATCCGCCTCCTGACGACGGGTGATTCGGACAAACTTGATATGGCTGTACTGCGGGTTTTTCATGTCGGCTTCGTAGCGTTCGCGGTTGCTGCGCCAGGTTTTAATTGTCCAGATGATGATGGACTCCCGGCTGAAAAATGAGCGGCGAAAGCTTTCACGGTTTCCGGTGCCGGGCCAAAGCTCCTGCTGGTGCCATGCGCGTGTGAACGCGCGCGTGACCGCCTGCCAGAGCGTACGGGTAAACCCGATGTCCACCCACACGACCACATCTACATCACGCCACTTCACCGGGCGCGTGCGATTGTAGTTGCCGTCAAGCACCCAGCCGGGCGTGGCAGCGAGCGTATCCGCCAGCGTATTTAGCAGCACTTCATCCGGTGTGCCCTGCCAGTCAGGGCGCCAGTACAACCTGTCCATCTCAATATACGGGAGCGACAGCTCCGTCGCGATGCGTCTGGCAAGCGTACTTTTTCCACTTCCGCTGGTACCGATAATATTGATTTTCACCGTTCCGCCCGATCGTGCTGAAGAAAAGGGATCGCATCATATCGTTTTAGTTTTGTTAATGAAACGCCAGCGAAGCGCCACCTCCTGGCGCTCTACCTCAACGTAATTATTAAGGGTTTCTGATGATTAAAGCAGCACTTCACTGTTTGTTTTGTCTAAAAACTCACCACGATTCAGCGCGTTGTAATCCTTGTCTGCTCTGACCACACGATTTCCTTCGACGTGCATCACTTTCGGCACGGTTATATTTTGCGTCGCTTATGAATTGCAGGTAGGATGCCTCGCCATGTTTCGCCTTATCCATACGCAGAATGACTGGGAAGGCGGCATGTGTTTGCGCAGAAGCAATCGTTTGTATTGCTTTCTGCCAGGCAGGACTATCACGATAATGGTTCAGACAGGCAAACAGGTAACTCAATGAAAACAAGCAATAAAAGCGCAGCCGATCATCATGCTGCGAAACGTCGCTGGTTGAACTCCCACGAAGAGGGCTACCACAAAGCGATGGGCAACCGTCAGGTTCAAATGATCGCCATCGGCGGCGCTATCGGTACGGGTCTGTTTTTAGGTGCTGGCGCACGTCTGCAGATGGCGGGCCCGGCTCTCGCACTGGTTTATCTGGTGTGCGGGATCTTCTCCTTCTTCATTCTTCGCGCGCTGGGTGAACTGGTACTGCATCGCCCCTCCAGCGGAAGCTTCGTCTCTTACGCCCGAGAATTCCTCGGTGAAAAAGCGGCCTACGTTGCCGGCTGGATGTACTTCGTCAACTGGGCGATGACCGGTATTGTTGATATCACCGCTGTTGCGCTGTATATGCACTACTGGGGCGCGTTCGGTGACGTGCCGCAGTGGGTCTTTGCCCTTGGCGCGCTGGCCATTGTCGGCACCATGAACATGATCGGCGTGAAGTGGTTCGCCGAGATGGAGTTCTGGTTTGCGCTGGTAAAAGTGCTCGCCATTGTGATTTTCCTGGTGGTCGGTACGGTCTTCCTCGGCAGCGGCAAGCCGCTGGATGGCAATGCCACCGGTTTCCACCTGATAACCGATAACGGCGGATTCTTCCCGCACGGCCTGCTGCCTGCGCTGGTTCTGGTTCAGGGCGTGGTGTTTGCCTTTGCGTCTATCGAGCTGGTCGGTACCGCAGCGGGTGAATGTAAAGACCCGCAAACCATGGTGCCAAAAGCCATTAACAGCGTGATCTGGCGTATCGGTCTGTTCTACGTCGGTTCCGTGGTGCTGCTGGTTCTGCTGCTGCCGTGGAACGCCTATCAGGCCGGTCAGAGCCCGTTTGTGACCTTCTTCTCTAAGCTCGGCGTGCCTTACGTGGGCAGCATCATGAACATCGTTGTGCTGACGGCGGCGCTCTCCAGCCTGAACTCCGGCCTTTACTCTACAGGACGTATCCTGCGCTCCATGTCCATGGGCGGTTCCGCGCCGAAGTTCATGTCGAAAATGAGCAAGCAGCACGTACCGTACGCCGGCATTCTGGCTACGCTGGTGGTGTACGTCTTCGGGGTGTTCCTGAACTACCTGGTGCCGTCTCAGGTCTTCGAGATCGTGCTGAACGTGGCCGCACTCGGGATTATCGCCTCCTGGGGCTTCATCGTGGTCTGCCAGATGCGTCTGCGTAAAGCCATTAAAGAAGGCAAAGCCGCTGACGTCAGCTTTAAGCTGCCGGGCGCCCCGGTGACCTCCTGGCTCACCCTGCTCTTCCTGTTCAGCGTGCTGGTTCTGATGGCGTTCGACTACCCGAACGGTACCTACACCATCGCCACCATCCCGCTGCTGGCCGTGCTGCTGATCGCTGGCTGGTTTGGCGTGCGTAAGCGCGTTCACGAAATTCACAGCACCGCGCCGGTTCATCCAGATGATGAAAAACACGACGCGCCGCTGGTGGAAGAGACCTCGCGTTAAGCACCAATTAAGCATTAAAAAGGGAAGGCATCTGCCTTCCCTTTTTTATATCACAGCGCGATACGCACCACGTCGTCAGGCTGGGTCGCTTCCTGCTGACGGGTAGATTTCTGCTTCACCGTCACGTAGAGCGTTTTGCCATCCGCCGATAGCGCCAGGCTGTTCGGGTAGACCGGCGCATCGAACGTTTTCGTTACTTTGTAGGTTTTCGCGTCAATCACGCTCACTTTACCGGCCTCACGATGCGTCACGTAGGCTTCATTGCGAGCCGGGTTAAACAGGACCGCCAGGGACTCCGGCGCGGCGATTTTCTCGATCACACTGCCGTCTTTCAGGCTCACCACCAGCACTTCCGGTTGTTTTGAATCGGTCAGGAACGCGCGCTGGCCGGCGGTGTCGAGGCTCAGGTTCAGGTAGAAGTGCTCTTTACCGTCGTCCTGCACTTTTTTACGGCTCAGGATTTTATTGGTGGCGGTATCAATGGTGACGAGTTCGCCGTCAGCATTGGTGGTATACAGGCGTTTCGCTTTAGCATCCAGCGCCAGACCGGTGCTGTATGTGCCGGTATTGGCAATGGTCTCTTTCAGCTTCAGCGTTGCGCCATCCACGACCCAAATCACGCTCTCTTTGCCGACACCGGTGATGTAAATCGTGTTGCTCGCATCATCTGCCACCAACTGGCGCGGCTGCAGCGGCTTGACGGTTTCACTGCGCTGACGGCTATCAAGCACCAGACGCCCTTTCACGTCGCCCGTTTTCGCATCAATGGCCGTCACCGCGCCGTTGATCGTGTTACCCAGCCACAGGGTTTGCGTCGCGCCGTCGAGGGTGGCGCCAAACGGTTTGAGATCGCTGTGAATGGCCTGCGTCACCTCCAGCGTGGCAGGATCGAGGCGGTAGATAACGCCACCCTTGTCGAGTTTACGGCTTTGCGACGTCGCAACCCACAGGGCGTTCTCCTGCTGGCTGACCGCCATTTCATAGGCACCTTTACCCACCGCTTTACGCAGCATCTCTTCGGCGGCATGCGCCTGGAAGGTTCCGGCAAACAGTAAAGCGGCAGACAGCAGAGACGTACTCAGGCGTGGCGAGCACAGATGGCGTAAAGACATAACAATTCCTTTTTTGAAAAGAGGGGTTTCCGCTGACATCACTTCCGGCAGGCAACGTCATGGCATCGCCTTTTGATAATGAGAATAGTAATCATTAATGAGCTGAATGTGGAGTTTTTCTTTTCCGTATTGCCTTTCATTAACGCAATGTGCGGTTATAGTTTTCAAAACATTTACAAAACCTTTAACATGTATGGACATGTTCCATTTGGTTCGTTTATACATCACAACCGGTTTTACTCATGAAAATCATATCTGCCCGTAAGGCATCTCTCCCGCTGCTGCTGGTTCCCGTTGTTTTTGCACCTCTGAGTGCAATGAGCGCCGAGGAACAGACCATGATCGTCAGCGCCGCGCCGCAAACCGTATCAGAGCTTGATACCCCGGCGGCGGTCAGCGTCGTGAATGGCGATGATATGCGCCACGCTGCGCCACGCATTAATCTCTCCGAATCGCTTGGCAGCGTTCCGGGACTACAGATTCAGAACCGTCAGAACTATGCTCAGGATCTCCAGCTTTCGATGCGCGGGTTTGGCGCCCGCTCAACGTTTGGCGTGCGTGGCATCCGCATGTATGTCGACGGTATTCCTGCCACCATGCCGGACGGACAGGGCCAGACCTCCAACATCGATCTCTCCAGCATTGACAGCGTTGAGGTGCTGCGCGGCCCCTTCTCTGCCCTGTACGGCAACGCCTCTGGCGGCGTGATTAACATCAACACCCAGACCGGACAGCAGCCGCCAACCATTGAAGCCAGCAGCTATTACGGCAGTTACGGGACATGGCGCTACGGCATGAAAGCCACCGGCGCGATGGGTGACGGCACCCACGCGGGGGATGTGGATTACACCGTATCCACCACCCGCTTCACCACCAAAGGCTACCGCGACCACAGCGGCGCGCGGAAGAATCTCGCTAACGCCAAACTGGGCGTACGCATTGACGACGCCAGCAAGCTGACGCTGGTTTTCAACAGCGTGGATATGAAGGCCAACGATCCGGGCGGGCTGAGCTATCAGGAGTGGCAGGATAACCCGCGTCAGTCCCCGCGCGGCGATCAGTACAACACGCGCAAGACCATCAAGCAGACCCAGGCGGGGCTGCGCTATGACCGACAGCTTAGTGCTCAGGACGATCTCAGCGTGATGATGTACGCCGGCGAGCGTGAAATGACGCAGTACCAGTCGATTCCCTACCAGCCGCAGCTGAGGCCTTCTCACTCCGGCGGCGTGATCGATATGCAGCGTCACTATCAGGGGGTTGATACCCGCTGGACGCACCGCGGCGAGCTGCTGGTGCCGGTCACCTTCACCACCGGTCTGAACTATGAAAACATGAGTGAAGACCGCCGTGGGTACGAGAACTTCGTGATGAACAACGGGGTGCCGGACTACGGCGTGAAAGGTGATAAACGCCGGAACGAACGTAACCTGATGTGGAACGTTGACCCTTACCTGCAGACCCGCTGGCAGCTGACGCAGAAACTCTCCGTCGATGCGGGCGTGCGTTACAGCTCGGTCTGGTTTGATTCCAACGACCATTACGTTACACCGGGCAACGGCGACGACAGCGGTGATGCGAGCTATCACAAGTGGCTCCCGGCGGGCGCCGTGAAGTATGCGGTGACGGACGCATGGAACCTCTACGCTGCCGCAGGACGTGGATTCGAAACGCCAACCATCAACGAGCTCTCCTATCGCGCCGATAACCAGGGCGGCCTGAACATTGGCCTGAAGCCGTCCACCAACAACACGTATGAGGTGGGCAGCAAAACCCGCATCGGCAATGGCCTGCTGACGGCAGCGCTGTTCCGCACCGATACGGATGACGAGATCGTGGTGGATGCCAGCGCTGGCGGCCGGACAAGCTATAAAAATGCCGGGAAAACCCGTCGTCAGGGAGTCGAAGTGTCTCTCGATCAGCAGTTTGCTGAAAACTGGAAGCTGAAAATGGCGTGGACCTATCTGGACGCCACCTACCGCACCAACGTCTGCGGCGACGCAGACTGTAACGGCAACCGCATGCCGGGCATTGCCCGCAATATGGGCTACGCGTCATTTGGCTGGCAGCCTGAAGAAGGCTGGTACGCGGGCTCGGACGTGCGCTACATGAGCGATATCATGGCCGACGACGAGAACACGGCGAAAGCGCCGTCGTACACGGTGGTCGGGCTGAATACCGGGTACAAATTCAACTATGGTAACTGGGGGATGGACGTCTTTGGCCGCGTAGATAACCTGTTCGACAAAGAGTACGTCGGCTCAGTTATTGTAAATGAATCCAACGGGCGGTATTACGAGCCCGCGCCGGGCCGCAACTACGGCGTAGGGCTGTCTGTCTCTTATCGATTCGAGTAAGAAATAAGTAAAGTTTATTTTATAAAGAAAATAACGCTCCTGATGGCAATATGCCATCAGGAGTTATTCACCATATAAATAATTGGATAGCGTATATAGTCGCTCTGTTAAATAATCTCTCAGTTAAAATATTGTCGCTGTAAAAGCGTATTCGCTTCATCAATCAACTTTTCTATTGCCTTCTGGCTGGCGTCGACATCCCGGCGTTCCAGGGCTGAAAGCAACTCGTCATAGTGATACGTCGCTTCTTTAATGTCATTAAGCTCCTGGTGCAGATAGTTAATGCACGGCCCGATGCGCACCCAAAGCTGTTCAATTAAGGCATTAAGCGTGGGCATTTCCGCGTACTGGTAAAGCGTAAAGCGGAAAACGCGATTCGCATGCAGTGCCTGCTGTACGTTTCCGTTGCGCATGGCCTCATGAAACGCTTCCGACAATTTGCGCAACGTCTCCAGCTTTTGTTCAGACATATTCTGGCAGGCTGCGGCAACCGCCATGGGCTCAAGCTGCTTGCGAATAGCGTTGATTTCGTTATAACGGTCCAGCGTGACCTCCGGCACCAGAAATGCCTGTGCTGGCGTGGCATGTAATGCCCCTGCTGACACCAGACGCAGCAGCGCCTCGCGTACTGGGGTAATGCTGGTTCCTAATTTATCGGCGATCTCTTTCGTAATCAGTCGTGCACCAGGTTTAAGGGAGCCCGTAATTAACGCTCCTTTCAAACTGAGTTCAACTTGCATGGTAAGACTGATCCTTTGGGCTTTTTCTAAGTGATCCAAATCAAGCATGTTCAATTCCTGTAGCTAAAACTTAATGCTATTTATAAACGTCAGTTTTAATAAAACGACGCTGGTCCGATATATCCTGTATCGTCATGCCTGGTGGTGGGAAGTACGTAAAACAGCCAAAAATGCAAAATGTATTTTTTTATCGGTTTCGGGCTCATCCGGGATGATGGCGCGAAAAGCCATGTCCGTTAATTAAAGACAATATATCGTATCTTCACAAATAAATATGGCGGGAAACCCCGCCATAATGCTGTTTATTTATTGTCACCCGCGACGTGAATCACGACTTTGCCGAAGTTTTTTCCTTCCAGCAGGCCAATCAACGCCTCAGGCGCGTTCTCCAGCCCCTCCGTCACCTGTTCACGATAGTGAATTTTGCCCTCCTGCACCCAGCGCCCCATCTCTTCCTGAAACTCATGAATGCGGTGACCGTAGTCCTGGGCGATGATAAAGCCCTGCATCCGAATGCGTTTCTTCAGAATGGTGCCCATCAGAAGCGGCAAACGGTCCGGCCCATCAGGCAGGCCCGTTGCATTGTAACCGCTCACCAGGCCACACACCGGCACGCGCGCGGAGGTATTCAGCAGCGGCAGCACGGCGTCAAACACTTTCCCACCGACGTTTTCAAAATAGACATCAATGCCTTTCGGGCAGGCGCGTTTCAGCTGCTCAGCGAAATCCGCCGCGTGGTGATCCAGACACTCGTCAAACCCGAGAACCTCTACGGCGTGGCGGCACTTTTCTGCCCCACCGGCTACGCCAACCACCCGGCAGCCTTTAATTTTGCCAATCTGCCCAACGGTCGCGCCCACAGGGCCCGTCGCCGCGGCCACCACCAGCGTTTCGCCCGCTTTAGGCTGCCCGATATCCAGCAATCCCATATAGGCGGTAAAGCCCGGCATCCCAAGAATGCCCAGCGCCCAGGAAGGATGTGACGGATTTTCGCCCAGCTTCACCAGGCCGCTGCCGTCTGACAGTTCATACTCCTGCCAGCCGCTGTAGCCCAGCACCCACTCCCCGGCTTTGAAGTCGGGATGATTTGACTGCTCAACGCGGCTAACCGTTCCCCCCACCATCACCGCACCAATCTCCATCGGCGGAGAATAGGATGGCGCATCGCTCATGCGCCCCCGCATGTAAGGATCCAACGACAGCCAGACGGTGCGAAGCACCAGCTGCCCCGCCTGAGGTGCAGGAACAGGCTGCTCTTCCAGACGAAAATTCTCCACCACCGGCGCACCCTGTGGACGAGAGGCCAGCACCCAGCGGCGATTTTGCGAAACAGATTGATTCATCAGGAACTCCTTCTGGTACAAATGTCATTACAGCCTGGCTCACGATCGGCATTATCGCCTTAACATTACGAGGCAGACTGGTTAAGCCGGACCACAAGATAGATACAGGTTTCATTGGTTTCGTTGATGAAACGGCAGTCGTTTGGCGGCCCCAGCTCCAGACAGTCTCCGGCCTTCATCTCGTGGCGGGTATCGCCCTCCTGAAATACCAGCTCGCCGGACTGCAGCCAGATCAACTGACGCGCCAGCGCGTAGGACGACGCCGGCATCGGGACGTCGCTCCCCGCTGGCAGTTCAATCTGGACGAGGTCGATAGGCAGATCGGTACGCGGGGAAACGTGGCGACGAAGATAGTGCGTTTGGGGATCGCGCCAGAGGGGCTGGTTTGCCAGTCGCAGGAGTTTTCCCTCCTGCATCTCGGCTCTGGCAATCAACGTTGACATGCTGATCCCAAACGCGCCGGACAGGCGTGCCAGAAGGGTTGCCGTCGGGCTACTGTCTCCACGCTCTATTTTGTGGATCATGGCGCGAGAAACGCCTGCCCGCTCAGCCAGCTCGCTCAGAGACCATCCGCGAGACTCGCGTTCAAGGCGAATTCTGGCGCTAATGCGTTGATTCATTGTGTCTGTTATTGTGCTCATGACGTCATACTATAGTGTATGGACGGCATTTCAATGGGGTTCTAATAACAAAAAAACAGGCTTTATGACGTAGCGCTCTTAGGAAACAGTTGTGTAATATCGTATCTATAACGTAATACTATAGTGAACAACACACAGAGGGTTAATCATGATCGTTCGTCATGCCTGCAAGGAAGATTGCGCCGCGATAGGAGAGATCTACAACCACGCGGTACTGCATACTGCCGCAATCTGGAACGATAAAACCGTCGATACCGATAACCGAATCGCGTGGTTTGAGGCCCGCACGCTCGCGGGTTACCCGGTTCTGGTCAGTGAAGAAGACGGTGTTATCACCGGCTACGCCTCTTTTGGCGACTGGCGCGCCTTCGACGGCTTCCGTCATACGGTTGAGCACTCGGTCTACGTCCACCCGGCCCATCAGGGCAAAGGGATTGGCCGCACGCTGATGAAGGCGCTGATTAACGAGGCTCGCATCATCGGCAAACACGTGATGGTGGCCGGCATTGAGGCGCAAAATAAGGCCTCAATTCACCTCCACGAAACGCTCGGTTTTGTCACCACGGGGCAGATGCCTCAGGTGGGCACCAAGTTTGGCCGCTGGCTGGACTTAACCTTTATGCAGCTTCAGCTGGACGAGCGCAGCGATCCGGACGCTATCCCATGAATCAGTCACTGACGCTGGCGTTTCTGGTGGCGGCGGGGATCGGTCTGGTGGTGCAAAACACCTTAATGGTGCGTATCACCCAGTCCTCCTCCACCATTCTTATCGCGATGCTGCTGAACTCCCTGGTCGGCATTGTGCTGTTTGTCAGTATTCTGCTACTGAAGCAGGGCGTCGCCGGATTCAGCGAGCTGGCCGCAACGGTGCGCTGGTGGACGCTGATCCCGGGGCTGTTGGGGTCGTTTTTTGTATTTGCCAGCATTAGCGGCTACCAGAACGTGGGCGCGGCGACGACCATCGCCGTGCTGGTGGCAAGCCAGCTCATAGGCGGGCTGGTTCTGGACGTACTGAGGAGCCACGGCGTTCCGCTGCGCGCCCTGGTAGGCCCGGCGTGCGGCGCGGTGATGCTGGTCGTGGGGGCCTGGCTGGTGGCGCGACGCCAGTTTTGACTATTACAGTATGGTACCGCCTTTGGTCAGCTGTTCTTCACGCGCGTCCATCTCCTCCTTATGCTGCTTGCCGTGGTGTGAAATCGCGGTACGCAGACGCTGCTGCTGGGTATAGCGATCTTCACGGCTGAGATCGGCATCATCGCTCAGTTCAATCAGCAGTTCATTCATGTGGGTAATCACGCTCTCTTCAATGGCGGCATCCACACGGGCGGTAACTTCATTTAAATGTGACATTGTCACTCCTTGTTAATTGCCGGGTGGCGGCTACGCCTTATCCGGCCTAAAGGGGAACCGTAGGCCCGGTAAGCGCAGCGCCACCGGGCAACAAACTAGTTCAGTTTCGCTTTGGAGAAGTCGCTGCCCATCAGGCTCACGCTGTATCCGGTCACGTTGCTGCGGGTCGCGTAAAACGTTTTGCCGTTTGCCAGTGCGATCCACGGCGCCTGCTGGTAGAAGATCTCCTGCGCCTGGCCGTACAGTTTCGCACGCTCGGCCGGATCGCTGGTCAGCTTCGCTTTTTGCACCAGAGCATCATAACCCTTATCGCACCAGCGCGCGGCGTTTGATCCGGTTTTAATGCTGTTGCAGCCCAGCAGCACGTCGGCGAAGTTATCCGGGTCGCCGTTATCGGACATCCAGCCAAACAGCGCGGAGTCATGTTCGCCTTTACGCATTCCGGAGAGATATTCCCCCCACTCGTAAGAGACGATTTTGGCCTTCACGCCGACTTTCGCCCAGTCGCTCTGGATCATCTCCGCGATACGACGCGAGTTCGGGTTATACGGACGCTGAACCGGCATTGACCACAGCGTGACTTCCGCCCCCTTCTCCAGACCCGCCTGCTTCAGCAGCGCTTTCGCTTTTTCAGGATCGTAGCCGTAGTCCTTCAGGTCTTTATTAAAGCCCATCATATTTGGCGGGATCGGCGATTTTGCCACCGTGCCAGATCCCATAAAGACCGCATTAACGATGGCCTTCTTGTCGGTCGCGTAGTTCAGCGCCTGGCGCACCAGCACGTTATCGAACGGCTTTTTCTCGGTGTTAAACGCCAGATAGCCGACGTTCAGCGCATCGACCGAGTGCAGCGTCAGGTCTTTGTTCTTTTTAATCACGTCAAACTGGACCGGAGACGGCGCAGGAATAATCTGGCATTCGTTGGTCTGCAATTTCGCCAGGCGGGTTTCCACGTTTGGCGTGATGGAGAAGATAAGATGTTTGGTCGGCACCTCGCCATCCCAGTAGTTCGGATTAGCGACGTAGCGGATCAGCGAGTCTACCTTGTACTGCTGCAGCACATACGGCCCGGTACCAATTGGCCAGGTGTCCACATTCTCCGGCGTGCCTTTTTTCAGCATCGCATCGGCGTATTCGGCGGAAAGAATCGAGGCGAAATCCATCCCCCAGTCGGCCAGAAATGCGGCGTTTGGTTCACTCAGGGTGAACTGGACGTGGTAATCATCAACCTTTTTAACGTCCTGAATCAGCTTATCGAGCCCAACGTCGTTAAAGTATTCGTAGTTGCCCTGCGAGACATTGTGGTACGGATGCTTAGGGTCTTTCTGACGCATCACCGAGAAAATAACGTCATCGGCGTTAAAGTCGCGGGTTGGCTTGAAGTATTTGTTGCTGTTGAACTTCACCCCTTTGCGCAGGGTAAACGTATAGGTCTTGCCGTCCGGTGAAATCGTCCAGGATTCCGCCAGAGACGGGACCGGGGTATTTTTCACCGGATCGAAATTGATCAGGCGGTTGTACAGCACCTGAGAGCTGGCGACAAAAGACGGGCCGGAGCTGGCGATTTGCGGGTTGAACGATTCGGGGGAGGCTTCCGAGCAGTAGATAAGGGTGTCGTTGTTTGCCGCCCATGCGGCACCGGCTGGTAAAAGAGCGCTCAGCGCAAGGGCGAGCAGTGTTTTCCCTGTAGACATGGTTATAACCCTGACAGTTTTATTATATAGGTCAGTAATAACAGCACAGCCGTTATGACCTGGCAAATAACGAAACACTATCAGGTTATTCTAAAGCCGCGTTTTTTGCTGATTTAACCGTCAGCGCCCAAAACCGTGATTTGCCTTAAGGGCCATTATTCGTCAAGCACAACCGTCATTTTCTATGCCGCAAGAAATCGGCGCTTTTAACGTCTCTTCCTCCGTTTGGTTGCTTCCTCATTTCGTTAAAGTAACGGTGTGAAGAAGTATATGGGATCAAATCGTGGCAAAAACTCTTTTACGCAGCGGTAATCTGGATGATTTTCAGGCCGTTGGCGGCGGCGGACAGGCCGTTTTTGAATCAGCGTTACAAATCCGGGAAGCGCTCCGGTTGCGCAAACAGCAGGCCATTGTGGACTGTCTGGCTATTCCTCAGGTCAATGACAGCGGTGACCGCGTGGACTGGTACTCTCCTGTTGAAGGGAGCGTAACCAGCTGGAAAGCGGCCGATGAAGATGACCGCTATCGCGCCCTGCGCTATCTGGAAAATACGCTCGCCAGCGTGGAGTCGTTAAGTAAGAAATGCCTCCAGTCGCCTAAAACCGCGCAGCAGCTTTTTGGTTCTCTGCTGTCGAAGGCGTTTCAGTTCCCGGGTGAAAACTTCCTCTTCCTGGTGGACGGAAAGCCGGTCATCAGCTTCTGGGGGTTTGTAAAACTGAACGAAAATGCGCGCGACGATGTCCTCGACTGCCTGCGCGAATCGCTGATCCCCGAGCCCGCGCCCGTTGTGATTGAAGATCCCGAGCCGGAGCCCGAGCCGCAACCCGTTATTACCTTTGAAAAAGCAGACGAGCCGCTGGTAGCCCCTGTCGCCGCCGTGCGTATTACGCCGGAAGAACTGTATGAGCCGGAGCCCGCGCCGGTTGTTGCGCAACCTGCTCAGGAACCTGCGCCTGTTGCCGTCACGAAAAAGCGCCGCGTCCCCTTGTGGACGCTGCCGGTTGCCGCCGTGATTGTGGCAGCCGTTGCCGCGCCGCTGCTGTGGCCAAAACAGGGCCCTTCGGCAGAGCCCGTCCCTGCACCGGCTCCAGAGCCCGTGGCTATTGCACCACAGCCGATTAAAGCGGTGGAGCCGCTGGCCATGAATTTACCGCTTCATCAGGCTGAGGTCGTAGCAAGTAAAGAAAAAGAACCCGCTCCTGCGCCTGAAGCCGCGCCGGTGGTGATTGTTCCAATCCCGAAAGATGCCATGGTGATGGAAGCCAGTCAGGTGAAAGCCGGATCAACGCGCTTCCTGAACGGTACCTGGCGAGCGGTTCTCGACGTGAAAGATCCGGTCACCGGCAAGCCGCCGTCCATGCGCTATCAAATCCAGAACAATAAAGGTTTCGCCCGCGTCGTGCACGGCGACAACGTTGTCTGCCGCGCGGAGATCTTCTCCGGGCTGCACAGCAATGGAGAGCTGATGATTAAGAGTCGCGGCACCGCCCGCTGCACCGACGGTTCCCGCTACCCGATGCCGGAAGTCGCCTGTAAAGCCGGGGCCAGCGATATCGCAGAATGTCGCGCGCGTTATGATGCCAACACCGTCGTTCCACTGACGTTCAAGAAAGCAGGTGCCTGATCCTATGCTGGTAAATCTTTGCGACTATAAACAAAGCGTCTCGCTTATTGCCAACAGCGGCGTGCAGTTCCTGGATTTCGGTCTGACGCCACAGGACACCGCCAGCAACGGACGCTTCGTACGTAAAACCGCGAACGGCCCCCTTTTGCGACTCGATTTCGACCTGGTGAACGGGCGCTATACCCTGCCGGGGACGAACGGCGGGCAGCCTGAAGTGGTTAAGCCGGAAACGACGATCCCGCTGCATCAGTCCCTTGCCGTGCTTGACGGCGTCTGGCTTCCCGTTCCCTTCCTGCGCTTTAACCCGCCGCGGACCTTTGTGGAAGGACCGGATAACTGGGCGCGCGTTCAGGTGCGCAAGCTCGATAAACCCGACACGGCAGGCAACACGCACCGCGTCACCCTCGCGCTCGACAGCCAGATCGCGGAACATGCCACCTCCGCCCTGTCGCCGGTTGAAAACGATATTCTGAACGGAACCCGCTTTGCGCTGGCCTGGCGGGATAATGAGGTTGAAAGCTTCCTCGACCAGACCTGGATTGACGGCTGGCTGCGCGAGGCGTTTACCCAGTATGCCGAGGGCGTTGAAAACCGCTCTGAACGAGACCTGCATCAGGCGATGCGCAGTTTTGAATATCAGGCCCACTGGCTCAACCTGCTGACCATGCTTGGCGAACAGCTCACCGTGCCGGAAGTGAAATTTGTCACCCATACGCTCAGCACGCCTGCCATTCCGGTCGACCTGATCCTCGACGTGGGCAACACCCATACCTGCGGCGTGATTATTGAAGACCACGGTGATGCAAACGATGGTCTTCGGCAGACCGCCGAGCTGCAGGTTCGTTCGTTAAGCGAGCCGCAGTTCCTCAACGAGCCCCTGTTCACCAGCCGTCTTGAGTTCTCCGAAGCACGCTTTGGCAAACAGCACTTCTCGGTGGAAAGCGGTCGCGAAGATGCCTTTGTCTGGCCGTCGATTGTTCGCGTGGGTGATGAAGCCCGCAAGCTGGCGATGCAGCGTCTGGGAACCGAAGGTAACAGCGGCATCTCCAGCCCGCGTCGCTACCTGTGGGATGAAACACCGGTCGTGCAGGACTGGCGCTTTAGCCAGATGAACGGCAAAACCCAGCGTGAACCGCTCGCCACGGCGTTTCCGCTGATGAACCTGATGAACGATGACGGTGAACCGCTGTTTACGCTACCGCAGGACGAACGGCTGCCGGTCTTTTCGCCGCAGTACAGCCGCAGCACGCTGATGACGCACATGCTGTGCGAGCTGCTGGCGCAGGCGCTGGGTCAGATCAACAGCGTCGCCACGCGCCTGCGGCTGGGCTTCCCGGCCTCGCCGCGCCAGCTGCGCACGCTGATCCTGACCCTGCCCTCGGCTATGCCAAAGCAGGAGCGCGAGATTTTCCGTCGCCGCATGTTTGAAGCCATTGCCATCGTCTGGAAAGCGATGGGCTGGCACCCGCAGGATGAAGATTTTGCCACCCGCAAGCAGCAGGAAAAAAGCGTGGTGCCGGTCCCTGAGATCCAGATGGAGTGGGATGAAGCCAGCTGCGGTCAGCTGGTCTGGCTGTATAACGAAGCGATCTCCCGTTTTGGCGGCCAGACGGAAGCCTTTTTCGCCTCCCTCGCCCGCACGGATCGTGAACCCGAGCCGGGGGTGCAGCCGGGCCGCGCATTACGCGTCGCCTCTATCGACATCGGCGGCGGCACCACGGATATGGCGATCACCCACTACCAGCTTGATGACGGCTCCGGTAATAACATCAAAATTACCCCGCAGCTGCTGTTCCGCGAAGGGTTTAAGGTGGCGGGCGACGATACCCTGCTGGACGTGATTCAGCGCTATGTCCTGCCCGCCCTGCAAACGCAGCTGCAGAAATCCGGCATTGCGGACGCCTCGCTGCTGATGGCGTCGCTGTTCGGCGACTCCGGACGTATTGATACCCAGGCGGTACTGCGCCAGCAAACGGCGCTTCAGCTCTTTATGCCAATTGGCCACGCCATTCTTTCCGCGTGGGAAGCCAGCGACGTTGACGATCCGCTGGCGGGCCTGCATGCCACCTTCGGCGATCTGCTGCCGCAGAAGCCGACCCGCAACGTGATGAATTATCTCCAACAGGCGATCGATCATGCCCTGCCGGCGGGCTCAGAAGCCTTCGACCTGTTCGCCGTGCCGCTGCACGTGAATTTCCGCGAAATGCAGGATGCAATGCTGGCCGGTCAGTTTACGCTGACCTCGCCGCTCCACGCTGTGTGTGAAGCGATTTCCCATTACAGCTGCGATATTCTGCTGATCACCGGGCGTCCAGGCTGCCTGCCGGGCGTTCAGGCGCTGATTCGTCACCTGCAGCCGGTGCCGGTTAATCGCATCGTCTGGCTGGATAAATACCAGGTGCACGAGTGGTATCCGTTCAGCCAGCAGGGGCGCATAGGCAACCCGAAATCGACTGCCGCGGTGGGGGCCATGCTCTGCAGCCTGGCGCTCGATTTGCGTCTGCCGCGCTTCAACTTTAAAGCCGCGGACATTGGCGCGTATTCCACCGTGCGTTATCTCGGCGTGCTGGATAACACCGTCAATACCCTGAGCGAGGAAAACGTCTGGTATCAGGATATCGACCTGGATAAGCCGGGCGCGAAGCTCGACGCGCGTCTGCACTTCCCGCTGCGCGGCAATGTCACCCTCGGCTTCCGCCAGCTGGCAAACGCGCGCTGGCCCGCTACGCCGCTTTATACGCTCAGCATCAACTCGGCTGAACTGGCAAAAGCGATTGCCGGCGACGGCGTGTTGAACGTGCGGCTTAAGCTCTGCGGCGGCAGCAAGCAGGAGGGCCCGGAGGCCTTCGAGCTGAGCGATGCCTGGCTACAGGACGGCACGCCGGTGGCGCCTGACGCGTTAACCTTCAAACTGAATACTCTGGCCGATCGCCGACACAGCGGCAGCCACTACTGGATCGACAGCGGGAGCGTATACCTGAAATGACAGCGACGACGACCACCACTCAGGCCTTAATCGGGTGGATTAACGAGACGCGCCTGAACGCCCCTGTGCTGGATAACGATGCTGACGCCCTGCTTGCTCGCATCAACGCGGCGCAGGCGCGGGAGCTGGCCATTGAACGCGCCCTGACCCGCCGTAGCAGCATTGGGCTTTACGGTCATTCTCAGAGCGCCAAAGCACACCTGCTGCTGTCGCTGTGCGGCAGCGGTAACGGGCGCCTGAACGTGACGCCGGGCCAGCGCACCTTTGACTATTTTTCGCATATCAATCCGGGGCATGCCCTGACCAACATGGCCGTGCGCTTCACCCGCGACATCCCGGAGGTAGCGGATGAGGCGTTTCCGCTGCGTCTGAGCCTCGTCACCGAGGCCGAACTGGTACAGCTGTTTATTGCCCGCACGACGCTGCACCCGCAGATGCGCGCGGTGGATAAAGCGGTCATTGAGACGCGTCTGGAGAAATGGCGCGGCCTGCGCCAGCCGCAGGGCGTGCCCGGCATCACTGCTCAGGAAGTGGGTGCGATTGCCCGCTTCTGGCAAAGCACCGTACCCGCCGCGAAACAGCAAATTGACGATGCCCTGTGGCATGAATTTGCCCAACTGGTGCCATCGCTCGATCTCAGCACCCGCGCCAGCGTCTGGTCGCTGCTGTGGGGCGAGCAACAGGAGTTAACCCAGCAGTGGCTGAAGTTTGCCCACGTGCTGCACCAGACCAGCCATGTCGGTGAGCTGGCTGCGCCGCTAAGCCTGCTGGTGGACAGCTTTGGCCTGCCTGGCGAAGGCTTCCTGACGCACGGCACCTTAACCCAGCAGGAGGCTCAGGAGACGCTGCTGCATCCGCTGAACAACGGTGAAATGCTCAACGCCATCAGCATCCCGGTCGACGTGCTTGCCTTCCTGACTCGCGAGCTGGCCTTGCCGGTTGAGAACGGTGCGCTGGATAACGTTGATATCATTGATATTCCGGTCTTTGAAGACCGCAGTGCCGATCCTTTAGTACAGGCTAAATGCCAGTGGTTGCTTGAACATTACCGCCAGCAGCTCCAGCCGGATGTGCTGGTGATCTGCAATGCGACGGCGCAGCACGAGCAGACTGCCCAAAAAGCAAAAGTGTTAACTAACTGGGTAAAAGAGACCCAGCCTGCCGAGGAGTCTGCCCTGCCGGGTCTGGTGTGGGCGATCACCCCGCATGACGCTCGCTTCACCACCCGACAGAATCTCGATGAAGCCGTACAGCATCTGCTTGGCAAGCCTGGCCTGCGCTGGGGAACACTGCAGGCGCTGGACAGCCACAGCATGCAGCGCGTCATTGAGTGGTTGTCTCAGGCGACGCTATCCGCACAGCGGCAGAAGCGTCTCGGCACGCTGAAAAACCTGCTGCGGCAGGAGATCGCGTCGCTGATGCAAAGCTACCTGGCGCCGCTGGTTGAGGAACCGGGTACGCGACGCGCTCAGGCCGAAAACATGGTGCGCACGCTGCAAAGCAGCGCTGCCCGTCACGGCGAGCTGCTTGAGGGCCTGCTCCCGCCGCTGAAAGCCTTTGAAACGCTGCTCGCCGTTCAGCAGCCGCGCGAGGAGCAGGTGAACGGACTGTTTACGGACACCATCGATCTGTTCGCCGATAACGCCCAGGAAAGCGCAGGACGGTTCCAGACAAAAGACAACGCGCGTCTGGCGCACAAAGTATGGATAAATCATCTGCGCCAGTGGAGCCGCAATGAAGCTACGGCCACCCGTCTTGGGCTGGAGCCTGCGGTACTGCAGCAAATCGCGGATGTACTGGTGGTAACCAGCTATCGGCTTAATCTGCCGCAACAGCTTCAGCGAATTGTTGAAGCGGATAAAAGCAGCGCGGCGCAGCTGCACGCCGTGATGGGGAATTTCGTTGGCTGGCTGGGTTACGACCAGTCACCTGCAGCAGAGCGCCCCGCAAGCCGCATCCGCAAAGGTCAGGCAATCTTTGTTACGCCCGTCGTCAGCAGTGCCGCACCGCGCCTGACGCGCCTGGGGGAACAGCCGGTCCATGCGGCCACCGCGTACGTTTACGACTGGCTGGTCGCACTCTATAGCCGGGCAATAGAGAACATTGATTATCAGCATCCGCATGATGTTCAGCCTGACGCACGTCGGGCACTACGGACTTTAATCATGTAACCGCCTTTTTTGCCGGGTGGCGCTGCGCTTACCCGGCCAACATTCCGCAACGATAATAAACTGCACAATAATCACGCCGCCATACACTCGGCTAACGTCTGCGCCAGTGCGGACGGGTTTTCCCACGATATGGAATGCCCCGCCGCAGGGATAATTTTTACCTCAACACCCTTCTGCTTCAGATTGTCTACATCATCATCCGGCAGTGAGAGTTCACCGAAAATCAACGTCACCGGGCAAGGCAGCGACAAAAATTGGTTTTCCCAGTCCGGCTCAACGCCCGCCACCAGGCTCGATGCGCCCCGCCAGACGGCATATGACGCGTTACTCTTCAGGCACCCTGCCCACGCGGTGGTTTCTGCGCCGAGCATGGCGTTATAGCCCTGTTCCAGAAACTGTTGTTCAGTTTGCGCTGCAATAGATCGGCTGAACATGCCCCCGCCCGCATGAAAATTGGGCTCTGACACCATCAATCCCTTTATGCGTGCTGCCAGCAGCCCTGCCGTTTCGATAGCAATGCTGCCGCCCATGCTGTGGCCATATAGCCAAAAGGCATCCAGCTGAAGATGGTCAATCAGTTCCGCCACAACGCGTGCCTGGTCGGTGGTTTTATAGCTGTAATGGTCAGGTTTATCGCTGTAACCGCTGCCGGGCAAATCGATGAGAATCGCTCTGCGCGCGCCAAACAGCGGGTCACAAACGACGCGGGGGTATTCATAGGAAGAGGCGCAGCCCAATCCGTGGATGAAGACTACGGGATCGCCAGAGCCGGGCAAATCATGCCAGCGCACGGTGCAACCCGCATGCTGCGAGTAAAAACTGTTCATAAGCACTCCTTTTACGATGCACTGTTTATTTATACAGTCATCATAACCGGAATGCCATATTCATCGTTTAAAAATGGAAGGATGCTTCAGAAAAGCGAGACCAGCAGCGCAACGGGGAAACTCATCGGCCAGGTCGACCCTACCAGAAACGCGCTAAGCAGGCGAATGCGCTTGCGATCTTTAGAAAGGAACCAGGTAATTAATGCGCAGATGGAAGCCATGATTGCGTAAAAAACTAACATCTTTTGATACAACGTCATTCTGTATACCAGAGCCGAAAAAATAACCGCACGCAATATGCGTCATATGTTGACACAGATCAAGTTTTTTCGTTACAGAATAACCACTTAAATATTATGGCTAATAACAATTGAGTATATTTCGCTACAACTTATGAAAATGCCCATGAGGATCGTTCATGGGCATGCGTAAAATAATGAGAGCGGCAGCCGTCAGGTTACCAGGTCCCTCTCACGCCTATCGAGGCTCCCAGACTGTACTCTGTATTATCAAAGCGCGGCGTCCAGTTCGCAGAAGTATAGACAGCAAGCGTTTTGTTGAGATCGAGGCTGCCCCCGACCTTCACATCAGCAAAGCCGCCACGCGTCCGGGTGGTAATCGTTTCGGTTTTCTCCGTCATCACAAACTCCGTCTTCGATTTACCCATAAATTCTTGGCCGGCACCGGCATCCAGCCAGACAGAATATTTGAGATTGTTCACCAATCCGATATTGCTGACCCGGATCCCTGCGGAACCCTGCAGTGACTGGAAATTATTGAAACGGATCTCGGTCAGGCCATCATTGGCATCATTCAGGTTTTCATACTGATAGGTTACTCTCGCATGCGGCTCTACTTTTATGCTCCCTGTCTGGTACACCGGGAATCCACCTTCAAGAGATGTCGCAAGAGCGAACCCTTCTGTATCGTAACGGGTATTGTCTTCGGCCTGGTTACGTGCTTTTAACCATGAACCCTGGAATACCATATCCGTCCAGGCATCATTATGATGAACATGGGTAAAATAGGAGCCGAGGGTGTAAGCATCCAGGCGGCTTAGCCCCGCCTCACTATCGTCATAATCTGTCACGTGACTTCTGCTGTTGCCGATCGTGGCATACAGACCGGCGTAATTGCGGTTACCCGCATCATCAACATTGCGCCAGATATCATTCCCGAACTGAATGGCGTTAATGTGTTGATCATACTTTGCCCCGGCATCGCCGTAGATACCCTTCCCATCACCTTTATGCGTAATGTTATCGTTGATATAACGTCCCCAGGCCCGTGATTCTCTGGCACACCACAGCGTAAGATCCTCCTCGCAGGGCATAGATGCTGTCGGTGTTACATCACTGTTGTTCAGACCATAAAAACCGGTACGTTCATAAAAGTTGCTCATCATCGCCATATTAGTCCCTGCGACAATCAGCGGCGTGGCTGCCGCCACCGAGACACCCGGACGCCATACCGGCGTACCGGGATTTGGCGAACCTGGGTTTTGCGAATCCGGGTTTGGCGAACCGGGTTGATCAGAGGTGAGATACCAGTTATCAGCCGCACTGCCATCACTGGCGCCACGCAGCAGGGAGTAGCGATATGCCCCGCCATAAACAGGGCTGCTCAGCCGGAAAGCATCGGCAGCAGTCGTTCCGTTATTGGTGGTCTCCACCAGCAGAATACCGTTCCCTTGCGTTGGTGCCCCCGTATTGCTGACATTATTAACCGCCAGGTTAGTACTCCCGGTTGCAGCGCCACCGTTTACAATAATGCGATCCGCTGTTCCGTTGCTGAGATCGGCATTCAGGCCGACCGTCCCGTTCTGCCCATTGAGATTTTTTACCGTGAGGGTGTTAGGTGTGAAAGTGCCACCTGTCGCACCCGGGAAATTAATATTTCCGGCAAGCGTCAGCGTATCCAGAACGTTCTGTCCGGCGGTACCGGTGACATTCCAGGTCGAGCCGCTTTCAATATTCATATCCAGCGGATCAACCCAACCCGTGAGGGTGGCATTGTTCTTCAGGTTCAGTATCGAGCCACTCTGGCCTGTCACATTAGTCGTTGCCGTGTTGCCCGAAAATGTCAGCGTCCCGGCATCAATATAGGTTCCGCCCGTCAGGCTGTATAAGCCGGAAAGGATCAGCTCCCCGCTTCCCTGTTTTCTCAACGTTCCTGAACCGCCGATCGCGCCATCTAGCGTGAGAGCATCACTACGGTTCACCACCAGCGCACTGTTGTTCGTCACATCACCTTTGATGCTCCCCTGCGTTCCACCATCACCCAGTTGCACTGTCCCATGGTTAATCAGGGTTCCCCCCGTCCAGGTGTTATCACCCGTCAGGATGGTAGTGCCAGCGCCTTCATTGCGGAATTGCCCCGTGCCAGTAATGACATTGTTTAGCTGCTGGACAGCGTTATTATTCAGCGTGAGCGTACCGTTATTGATGATATTACCGGCAATCGTTCCCGGGTTATCACCATTGCCAAGTTGCAACGTACCTTCGCTGATCGCTGTACCACCGGTATAGGAATGGGTACCCGTCAGGGTGAGTATTCCGCTGCCGGTCTTTGTTAAACCGCCATCGCCCGTCAGGACAGATGAAATAAGGATTGCATTGCCGCTGGTATCAATGGTGCCACCACCGCCACTCAGGGTTATGCCATCGGTCGCGGTAAGTGCCGCCGCGCCAGCATAGCGCAGGGTACCGTTATCCAGCGTCAGGTTGCTGAGCCTGGAATCCTCCGTGACGTTCCAGGAAGAGCCACTGCCGAGCGTCAGATTTGTCGTGCCGCCTTCTGCCGTCTGCACTCGCCCGGTTAACTGTGAATTATTGTCCGCCACCACGCGGGTTGTGCCCGTGCCAGCGGCGTTAATCACTGCCCCATTATCAGCGCTAAGACGGGTGTTTGTCAGCGTAATGGTCGCATCCCCGGCGGTAACCAGCACACCATCTTTATTGCTGCTCAGGACTGAATCGACAAAGGAAAAGCGGTTTTCTCCAGCGGCAGCGCTGTTATCAGCGCGAATAACGGCGGCGGCATCTGTACCCTCCACCGCGAGCTGGCTTTGATTCAGTGACAGATTTCCAAGCCCCGCCCCCCAGACACCCCATGCAGTATCTGCCGTGAGTGTGCCAGTTGAGGCCCCTGAAAGGGTAACCGTCCCGTTTCTGTCGGCCCTGACGAGATAGCCGGAAGGGGCCTGCGCAGTCAGGTTTGCATTCCCGGTGATGTTAATTGTCCCGGATTGGGTTGCCCAGAGACCGTTTGCCGCCCCACCGTCAGAGCGGATCTGTAAATTCATATCGTTTAATTGTACCCGGGCAGCATCCTCGCCCGACAGACTGGCACCGGCTACCACGCCAAAAAAGTTTCCGCTTCCGTCGTAATTTAAATTCGTCGTTCCGCTGCCCGTAATGCTGCTGCTGAATTGCGAGACAATACCGAAGGAGGTGCCCGATGCCGGGTTTTCACCCGTACCCGCATTCAGTTCAGCATTTTCCATCGTTATATGGGCGCCAGCGTTAGCCGATAACAGGGCACCACTGTTAGCCCCGGCATTAGTGACCCGGTAATCCCCCGTTAATTCCACATCGCTATGCCAGTTAGCACTAATACCCGGGCTATCTATTCCCCCAAGAACCATATCGCTTGTATTTATGGACAAATCTCTGGCCTTAAACTGCGGGCGAGGGTCATTCGCGTCTGTCGATCCATTTAGCAGGATCCCAAGAGCTTTACCGGAAGCGCTGATGGTGGTTCCGGTTCCAAGATTTACGTCCGAGCCACTGTTTATAATAATCACATTATTATTTAATCCATCAGCCGTACCGGTGCCAGTCACGGTAATGGCGACTCCACCATCCGGTACCGAAACGCCCCCTCCATTTTCGGCGCGAATCGCGGACGCATCGCTGTCCGTCACGGTGATGGTGTCTCCGCTCAGGAACACTCTTGGTATATCCGGATCGTCGCTGATAACGGTATCCGTATAGTCCTCTGCCCGAACGTGGCTTGTCAGAGAAGCGGAAATAAGTAATGCAAGCAAACTCACTTTTATATGTAAACGAGGATTATATGTATTAGGTGAAACAGAATGCGGGAACGTCTGAACAGGCGTTGCAGGACATATTAATGTATCCATGGTTTCACCGATAAGAGATATGATTCAATCTAATTTTTACCGAAGATTTCTGGATTTCAAGGAGAGTAAAATTATATTTTTAAATATACCTATAAAGCCCAGGGAAATTAACCTCCGTATTATTGACTGGTTTTTCAAACGTGGCCGGAATAAATATAACGATTAACCCAGCCACGCCGTTATAAATTAATGTTTGATCATGACATGCCGCACGACCGTATAATCCTCAAGCCCGTACACCGACATATCTTTGCCGTAGCCGGATAACTTCATGCCGCCGTGCGGCATTTCGCTCACCAGCATAAAGTGGGTATTCACCCAGGTGCAGCCGTACTGCAGGCGCGCGCTCAGGCGATGGGCACGGCCCACGTCTTTGGTCCAGACCGATGACGCCAGGCCGTACTGCGAATCGTTCGCCCAGGCCAGCACCTGCGCCTCGTCGTCAAATTCAGTAACGCTCACTACCGGGCCAAACACCTCTCGCTGAACAATGGCGTCGTCCTGCTTTGCCCCCGCCAGCAGGGTTGGCTGGAAGTAGTAGCCCGCCCCCTCTTTTTTGCTCCCGCCCGTGACGACGCGAATATGGCCGAGCGCTTTCGCCTCATCGACGGCCTGACAGACGCGTGAAAGATGGGCAGCCGAGCTGAGCGGTCCCAGTTCGGTAGAGGCATCGTCCGGGACACCCATTTTAAGGCTGGCAACCGCTGCGCCCAGCTTTTCCACCAGTTGGGCATAGATGCCCTTCTGAGCATAAATACGACAGGCCGCCGTACAGTCCTGCCCGGCATTGTAGAACCCAAACGTCCGCACCCCTTCGACAACCGCATCCAGGTCGGCATCATCAAACACGATAACCGGCGCTTTACCACCCAGCTCCATATGGGTGCGTTTAATGGAGGACGCGGTATGGCCGATGATATGTTCCCCGGTAGCAATTGACCCGGTCAGTGAGACCATACGAACTTTCTCATGGCCGGTAAGCGGGTCGCCCACCGTTTTACCGCGACCAAACAGGACGTTCAGAACGCCTGCCGGGAAGATATCTTTTGCCATCTCTCCCAGCTTCAGCGCAGTCAGCGGTGTGATTTCTGAGGGCTTAATCACCACGCAGTTCCCTGCCGCCAGCGCGGGGGCCAGCTTCCAGGCCGCCATCATCAGCGGGTAGTTCCAGGGGGCAATAGAGGCAACCACGCCCACCGGATCGCGGCGGATCATAGACGTGTGCCCGTCAAGATACTCTCCGGCTGCCAGCCCGTTCAGACAGCGGGCGGCCCCGGCAAAGAAACGGAAAACGTCGACCACTGCCGGAATTTCATCGCCCAGCACGCAGTGCAGCGGTTTGCCGCAGTTGAGGGATTCGAGCCGGGCAAAGTCCTCCCCATGCGCTTCAATCGCATCCGCCAGCTTCAGCAGGCACTCGGCGCGGGTTTTCGGCGTGGTTTGCCCCCATGCCGCAAATGCACGGTCGGCCGCCTGAACCGCCGCGTCGACCTGTGCCGCTGACGCTTCAGCAATCTCCAGCAGCACCTCTCCGGTAGCCGGGTTATACACCGGCTGTTTTTCTCCCTCTCCGGTTACCAGCTTTCCCTCTATCAGCAGTTGTGTTTGCATAGCATTGTCCTGTTGAAATCACTGTTATTTCCCGCTGCCGGCGATGTTCTCGCCGTCGCGGGTTAGCCACCAGGCTCCCAGAATGGGGATAGTTGTCACCAGCATCACCAGCAGTGCTACGACGTTGGTGACCGGCACGTCGCGCGGACGCCCAAGCTGGTTGAGCAACCACAGCGGTAACGTGCGCTCGTGTCCCGCCGTAAACGTTGTGACGATTATCTCGTCAAACGACAGGGCAAACGCCAGCATTCCCCCGGCCAGCAGCGCGGAACCCAGATTGGGCAGCACCACATAGCGGAAGGTTTGCCATCCGTCGGCCCCGAGATCCATCGACGCTTCCACCAGGCTCCAGGAGGTGCGTCTGAACCGGGCAATCACGTTGTTAAACACCACCACCACGCAGAAGGTGGCGTGCCCAACCACGATGGTGAAAAATCCCGGCTCCAGGTTGATTGTTTTGAAGGCCGTCAGCAGCGCCAGGCCGGTGATGATCCCCGGTAACGCAATCGGCAGCAGCAGCAACAGCGAGATCGCGTTCTTACCAAAAAACTCGCTTCGCCACAGCGCCGCTGCAGCAAGCGTGCCAAGCACAAGGGCTATCGCGGTGGATAGCGCTGCAATCTGAAGTGACAACGTCACGGGTTCAATAATATCGCCGCGACCCGCCGCCGCGCTAAACCACTTCAGCGTCAGCCCCTGCGGCGGAAAGCTGAAGGCCGCGTCTTCGGTATTAAAGGCATAGGTCGCGATAATCAGCAGCGGGAAGTGCAGGAAGATAACCCCTCCCCAGGCGGCCACTTTCAGGAACAGCGGTGCGCGTTCAGAGTGCATCGAATGCTCCCAGACGCTTCACGAACGCCAGATAGAGTGAAATCAGCACGATGGGTACCAGCGTGAACGCGGCGGCCATGGGCATATTGCCAATGGCACCCTGCTGCGAGTAGACCATGTTACCGATGAAATAGCCCGGCGGGCCTACCAGCTGCGGAACGATGAAATCCCCCAGCGTCAGGGAAAAAGTGAATATTGAGCCTGCCGCAATACCCGGGATCGCCAGCGGCAGAACGACGTAGCGAAAGGTCTGGCGCGGGCGCGCGCCGAGGTCAGCTGAGGCCTGCAGCAGCGAGGCAGGCAGACGTTCCAGCGCCGCCTGGACCGGCAGGATCATAAACGGCAGCCAGATATAGACGAAGACCAGAAACCGTCCCAGCCCGGAGGTGGACAAGGTGTTGCCGCCAATCGCGGGTAGCGTAAGGATCGAGGTCAGGATCGGCTCCAGCCCCATATGATTAAGAAACCACTGCGCCACCCCGTCCTTCGCCAGCAGCAGCGTCCAGGCGTAGGCTTTGACGATGTAGCTTGCCCACATCGGCAGCATCACGGCGATATAGAAGAATGCTTTCCACCTGCCGCGGGTGTATCGCGCCATGTACCAGGCCATCGGGAATGCCAGGATGGCGCTGGCAATCGTCACCGCAATCGCCATCATCAACGTGCGCAGGATAATGTCGTAGTTTGCCGGGTTGAAAAGCGCCTGAATGTTCGCCAGGGTCAGATCCGGCGTGACGGCCATGGTGAAATCGTCAAAGGTGTAAAACCCCTGCCACAGCAGGGTCAGAAGCGATCCCAGATAGACGATGCCAAACCACATTAGCGGCGCGAGCAGGAGCAGGAACAGGCCGAGCGACGGTTTACGCCAGAACAGAGCCGTCACGCGGCTTACGCGGCTGCGGGAGACGGGAGGATGCGCAACGCTCATAGCCATTTCACCTCTCCTCCTGCAGGCGAATCATCGCCTCGCGTGACCACGACGCCGTGACCGCCTGCCCCGGCGCAATGCCGCTCAGCGGCGAGGTTTCACTGAGGTTGGCCTGGCTTACCAGCAGTTTGGCACCGTCGGCGAGCTTCAGCTCCAGCCGCGTGGCGGCCCCCTGATACTGAACGGCCTGCACGACGCCCTGAACCTGAACGTCTCCGCCCTCATTAAGGCGAATATGTTCCGGACGCAGGGAATAGCTGCCTTCCATGCCGCATATTTTCTGCGCCAGACCCGCATCGAAGACGTTAGAGGTGCCGACAAAACCGGCGACAAACGGCGTGCGCGGACGCATGTAGAGATCGCGCGGGGTGTCCACCTGCTCGATGCGCCCGTTATTGAACACCGCGACCCTATCTGACATGGAAAGGGCCTCGCCCTGATCGTGGGTGACAAAAATAAAGCTGATACCGAGTTCCTGTTGAAGCTTCTTCAGCTCGAACTGCATCTGTTCCCGCAGCTTGAGATCGAGCGCGCCTAACGGCTCGTCGAGCAGCAGGACGCGCGGTTCATTCACCAGCGCCCGGGCAATGGCAACACGCTGGCGCTGGCCGCCGGAAAGCTGCGAAGGCTTGCGGGCGACGGCAAAGCTCAGGCCCACTTTTTCCAGCGCATCACGGGCCTGCGCATGGCGTTTTTTCTTGTCGATGCCTTTGACCATCAGCCCGTAGGCGACGTTATCGAGGATCGACATATGTGGGAACAGCGCGTAGTCCTGAAAGACGGTGTTCACGTCCCGCTCCCAGGGAGGCAGTTCGCTCGCCTCTTTACCGAAGATAGAAATCGTGCCGCCTGACAGCTGCTCAAAGCCGGCAATCAGACGCAGACAGGTGGTTTTGCCGGAGCCCGAAGGCCCCAGCATGGAGAAAAATTCCCCGTCATGAATCGCAATGGTGACCCCATCCACCGCCCGCACGTCGCCGTACAGCCGGGAAACATTGTTAAACTCTACTGCGTACGTCATGTTCAGCTCCCGGACGATTAACGGCCGCCCATAATGGCGATGTAATCCTGCGTCCAGCGGCTGTAAGGTACATATTTACCGCCTTCAGCGATGGGGGTTTTCCAGAACATGATTTTGTCAAAATAGTTATAGCCATTGGTTTCGCAGCCCTTGTCGCCCAGCAGCGTGCTGGCCTTACATCCTTTAGCCACGACGGGCAGCGAGCCAAACCATGCCGCCAGATCGCCCTGCACTTTCGGCGTGAGCGACCAGTTCATCCATTTGTAGGCGCACATCGGGTGTTTTGCCTGCGCATGCAGCATGGTGGTATCCGCCCAGCCGGTTACCCCCTCTTTCGGGAAGACGGTGGCAACGGGCTGGTTTTCAGCCTTCAGGGCATTCGCCTGATACGGCCAGGCGCTGGAGGCTACGACGCCTTCGTTTTTGAAGTCGCTCATCTGGACGGTGGTGTCATGCCAGTAGCGGTGGATCAGCGCATGCTGGTCGCGAAGCACCTTGAGCACGGCGGCATACTGTTGTTCAGTGAGCTGGTACGGGTCGTTAATACCCAGCTGCGGCTGCGTGGCTTTAACGAACAGCGCGGCATCGGCGATATAAATCGGGCCGTCGTACGCCTGCACGCGTCCCTGATTGGTTTTACCGTCCGGCAGATCCTGTTTGGTAAAGACTACGCTCCAGCTGTCCGGCGGCGTCGGGAAGGTTTTGGTGTTGTACATCAGCAGGTTTGGCCCCCACTGATACGGCGTGCCGTAGACCTTGCCGCCTACGTTAAACCACTCGCCCTTCACGATGCGCGGGTCGAGGGTTTTCCAGTTAGGGATAAGCTCGGGGTTAATCGGCTGAACGCGTTTGCCCATGATCAGGCGCAGGGAGGCGTCACCTGAGGCGGTGACCAGGTCATATCCGCCTTTTGCCATCAGGCTGACCATTTCGTCGGACGTGGCCGCCGTTTTGACGTTGACCGCACAGCCGGTCTCTTTTTCAAACTGGGTGACCCAGTCATAATTTTTATCCGTCTGTCCGCGTTCGATGTATCCCGGCCAGGCGATAATATCCAGACGACCTTCCCCGTCGCCGATGGCCTTTGGTGGTTCTGCGGCTTGCGCGGTCATGATAGTCATGCCGAGCGCGCACAGGCTGCTGCGGGCAAATTTTTTGCTCATAAGGGTTACTCCTGTCGCAATGAAATTTAGCGGCAGCCGTGCCGTAAAAATATCTCCCTTATTAAACGTAGACCGCACGTATGCGCCGCACCGTTCGGCTTAAGGAAATTTCATCAAGGTGTGACCGAGGACGCATTCCCCGTTAACTGGATTATAGACAAGGAGTTAGACGCGAAGGCCGGTATGCAGATTTCATATGATACGGCACCGAAAAATATTCGCCGTGCCGTCGTCAGGATAAGAAATGATTATTTAAATAACGAGGGAAGGATTATTCCAGCATCGTGCTAATTAATTTACCTAACTGAATGACCGCCTGCTCTTCCCGCTCGCCCCATGCCCAGGACGTATTAAAGCGGAAGAACGGCGTCCACGCGTCAGAGGTGGAAAACATCTTTCCAGGCGCAATGCTGATGTGGTGCGTTAAGGCCTTTTCGCTGAGCAGGCCCGCGTCCAGCTGCGCCGGAAGTTCCAGCCATAAAAAGTAGCCGCTGTCGTTGTGGTGAATTTTGACGCCGGCAGGCATATGGCGCAGAAGTGACTGCCAGGCCTGCTGTTTCCGCTCGGCGAGCGTGCGTCGCAGGCGGCGCAGATGGGCGTCGTAGCGCTTGGTCGCCAGGTAGTCCACCAGCGCCAGCTGCATGGGAGAACTGGTTGATAAGGTGCTCATCAGCTGCAGCTGCTGAATGCGTCGCGCGTGTTTTCCTGCCGCCACCCAGCCGATGCGAAAACCGGCCACCAGGCATTTTGAAAAGGAGGAACAGTGCAGCGTCATCTCCTCCCGGTCCCAGGCTTTCGCCGGAAGGGGTTTTTCCCGGCCAAAATAGAGCTCGCTGTAGACATCGTCCTCTATCAGGGTGACGTTGTGCTTCGTCAGGAGCGCGACCAGACGCGCTTTTTTCTCTGCGCTCAGCGTAAAGCCAAGCGGGTTTTGGCCGTTAGTCATGAGCCAGCAGGCTTTTACCGGGTAGTCGTTCAGCGCCTGTTCCAGCGCATTCAAATCAATACCCTCCCGCACGTCTGTGGCGACCGACAACGCTTTTAGCTTAAGGCGCTCCAGCGCCTGCAGCGCGCCGTAGAAACAGGGGTTTTCGACAATCACCCAGTCTCCTGGCTCTGTCACCGCCTGCAAACTCAGGTTCAGGGCTTCAAGGGCGCCTGCGGTAATGACAATTTCGTCCGGCGAGATGTTCATCCCCTGCTGCGCGTAGCGGCGCGCAATGGCGTGACGGAGTTCAGCGTTACCGGGCGGCAGGTTCTCAATCACGCTCATTGCGGTAGCGGTTTTACTGACGTTTGCCAGCGAGCGGTTGAGCTGCTGAAGCGGGAAAAGTCGGGGGTCGGGAAAGGCGGAAGCGAAAGGAACAACGGACGGATCGCGGCTGGCCTGTAAGACCTCGAAGATATAGGTGTTGATATCTACCGCTTCATCACGCATCACCTGGGCAGGCGGCGCAGGCTGTTGTGCGGTCGGGCGCGAGGCAACGTAATAGCCCGACTGCGGCCTGGCGACAATGCGCCCCTGGCTTTCCAGCATCTGATACGCGTGGCCAACGGTCATAAAGCTCATGCCGCTGCTTGCCACCTGCTCTCGCAGGGAAGGCAGCTTATCGCCCGGCAGCCATACGCCAAGCTCAATCTGCGAGATAATTTGTTGCGCCAGACGCTGGTATTTTTTCATCAGATTCTCCTTATTGCCGACAGTGTATATCAGCAGGAGAAAAAGAGAAGATTTTGCTAACTGTTATAGTCTGGAAGATGAATTACTTACGGTATTCGGTCACGTGGCTCTGAGCAGAGCGTGCGGCGGCCAGGTGGTCGAGCGTAATCATCGGCGATTTGCAAAAAATGCATTTCGCGCCAAACGGGTTTTTCTCAGACACGTCAAAGGCTGAGGTACGGTACTGCGAACCATGGCAGCATGGGCAGCGAAAATGGATATAAGAAGTCATAGGATTCTCCTGAAACGTAAAAACGTAAATTACTAATGGGCCGATTGGGCATAATGGTTTTAAACAAAACTAATCGGAATGTAGATAAAGACCCAAGAGAGGCTGCGGAGAGGCACAACGTGATGAGAACTGCTTTATAAAACTACGTCAGATATTTATTTGGACTCAAAACCAGATGACCATTAACGCACGGCGCAGACGACAAGGCAAGCGGTTTTATGCGTAAAAATCATAAAAATACAGTTTTTATTCAGAAACACTAAGGCTGGCACTAACTATAGGTTCAGTCAATCGCAAGTAAAACACTTATAAATCAATGAAATATAAATATTTTACATGACACTTTTTGCCTAATAACCTTCACTCACAGGGAGTATTAACATTCGTTAAACACGAATTGTTAATGAAAAAAGGAGTTTGATATGGCCATTCCAGCATACCTTTGGCTGAAAGATGATGGCGGCGCAGATATCAAAGGCGCTGTTGATGTACAAGATCGGGAAGGAAGTATTGAGGTGTTGGGATTCGGTCATGGACTGCATCTACCGACAGATAACATGACGGGGAAAATTACTGGTACCCGTATTCATACAGCTCTCGTTTTTGAGAAGGAATTCGACAGTTCAAGTCCCTATCTCTACAAAGCCGTTGCAAAAGGTCAGACGCTGAAAGGGGCTGAATTTAAATGGTATAAGATCAACGATTCCGGGCAGGAAGTTGAATACTTCAATATGCAGCTAGAAAATGTCAAAGTCGTCTCTATATGTCCACTCATGCATGATATTAAAAACCCGGCAACGGAGAAGCATAACCATCTGGAAAGTATCGCCCTGCGTTACGAAAAAATAACATGGAAACACTGCGACGGTAATATTATTTTTTCTGACGAGTGGAAAGACAGATGATTCGGTGCACTTTTCATTTGAATGGCTATCAGCTTTCCACTTTGAGTTGCCCCGGCTTAGGCTTTTTCCCCGCGTATTCTGGAAATTCGGGGCATAACAGAAATAATCCTAATGCCGTTGCGACTCCTGAGGTGGGCCCCTTACCCCCAGGACTCTATTATATCGTGAAACGTCCACGAGGCGGTTTTGGTACTCACTGGCATGACGCAATTAAAGGGTTAGAAAGCGGATCAAACCGTGACTTTTGGTTTGCTCTTTACCGCCACGATACTCACATTGACGACAGAACTTTTATCAATAATGTTGAGCGTGGTTCTTTCCGGTTACACCCGGCGGGACAGTCTGGGATTAGCAATGGATGTATTACGTTGCCAAATCACTCCCATTACAGAATTCTGATGCATGGTCTACTGGCATCCGGCACGTTTAAAGTTACTGCTGGGTTAGATGCACTTGGAACAATACAGGTATATTGATGAATGCAAAAAAGCATACCCTGACCTGGGTTGTTGAAACATTGATGCTGTTTGTTATTTACTCACTTGTATGTTACTTCATGCCTGATGTATTACTTTATCATCTCTTCACCAGCCATTTTGGCTTTATGACTGAACTTGAATGGAGTGAAAGCTATACACTGTTGCTTTTCATCCTCTCATTTTTGCTCAATACCATGTTGATTTACCTCTGGGCATTACGAAAATGAACCTCCCTTGGGCGGAAATATTGCCGCCCGGCAATATAAAGCAAAGGCAGGCAAGAAAACTGTTATAGATAAATAACCCAGGTCTGTCTCTGCAACCCAGCGCTGGCGCGGCTTAGAATGGCATCGACATAATTACATCGCGGAGTTTTGCATGTTTGGTTTAGATGCTTTTCACCTTGCACGGATACAGTTTGCCTTCACCGTATCCTTTCACATTATTTTCCCGGCCATCACCATCGGCCTGGCAAGCTATCTTGCCGTGCTCGAAGGGCTGTGGCTGAAAACAAAAAATCCGGTCTGGCGCTCGCTGTACCATTTCTGGTCGAAGATTTTCGCCGTCAACTTTGGCATGGGCGTGGTCTCCGGGCTGGTGATGGCCTACCAGTTTGGCACCAACTGGAGCGGCTTTTCACAGTTTGCGGGCAGCATTACCGGCCCGCTGCTGACCTATGAAGTGCTTACTGCCTTCTTCCTCGAAGCCGGGTTCCTCGGCGTGATGCTGTTCGGCTGGAATAAAGTGGGGCCGGGTCTGCACTTCTTCTCCACCTGCATGGTGGCGCTGGGCACCATTATCTCCACCTTCTGGATCCTCTCCTCGAACAGCTGGATGCAGACCCCGCAGGGCTACGAGATCGTCAATAGTCAGGTCGTGCCGGTGGACTGGTTCGCCGTGGTATTTAACCCCTCCTTCCCCTACCGCCTGCTGCATATGTCGATTGCGGCATTCCTGAGTAGCGCCCTGTTTGTCGGTGCATCCGCGGCATGGCACCTGCTGCGCGGGAATAATACCCCCGCCATCCGGGCGATGTTTTCGATGGCGCTATGGATGACGCTGGTTGTCGCCCCCCTCCAGGCCCTGGTTGGCGATATGCACGGGTTGAACACCTTAAAGCACCAGCCCGCCAAGATTGCCGCCATTGAAGGCCATTGGGAAAACCCGCCGGGCGAGCCTACCCCCCTGCTGCTGTTTGGCTGGCCGGATATGGAGCAGGAGCGCACTCGCTTTGGACTGGCGATCCCGGCGCTGGGTAGTCTTATCCTGACGCACAGCCTGGATAAACAGGTCCCTGCGCTCAAAGAGTTTCCAAAGGAGGATCGTCCTAATTCCACCATCGTTTTCTGGTCGTTCCGCATTATGGCGGGCTTAGGGATGCTGATGCTGCTGCTTGGGGTAGCGGCGCTCTGGCTGCGTTATAAAAAGCGGGTTTATTCTTCACGTCCGTTCCTGTGGTTTGCGCTGCTGATGGGACCGTCCGGGCTGATTGCCATTCTGGCCGGATGGGTCACCACCGAAGTGGGCCGCCAGCCGTGGGTGGTTTATGGGCTTCAGCGAACGAAGGATGCGGTTTCTGCCCATGGCGATCTGCATATGAGCGTGAGCCTGCTGGCCTTCTTCGTCGTCTACACCTCGGTATTCGGCGTGGGCTACAGCTATATGGTGCGCCTCATCCGAAAAGGGCCACAGCCGTATGAATCATTCGCCACCGAGGCCGACGGACGCCCGACGCGCCCGCTTTCTGCCGTCACAACTGAACAGAAGGAGCAGCCATAATGGGTATCGATCTTTCCATTATCTGGTTTGTCATCATCGTCTTTGCCACGTTGATGTATATCGTCATGGACGGGTTTGATCTGGGGATCGGTATTCTGTTCCCGGCAACGCAAAACGCCGACGATCGCGACGTGATGGTCAACAGCGTCGCGCCGGTCTGGGACGGCAATGAGACCTGGCTGGTGCTAGGCGGTGCTGCCCTGTTCGGCGCGTTTCCGCTGGCCTATGCGGTGATCGTTGATGCCCTCACTATTCCGCTGACGTTAATGCTGATCGGACTTATTTTTCGCGGTGTGGCATTTGAGTTTCGCTTTAAAGCCACGCCGGCCCACCGTCCTTTCTGGGATAAGGCGTTTATTGGCGGTTCCGTTCTGGCGACCTTTACCCAGGGCGTGACGGTGGGTGCCGTCATTAACGGCTTTACCGTGACTGGCAGGGCCTATACCGGCGGCCCCTTTGACTGGTTTACCGCATTCAGCCTGTTTTGCGGCGCGGGTCTGGTGGTGGCCTACGCGCTGTTAGGCTCGACCTGGCTGGTGATGAAAAGCGAAAACGCACTACAGCAGCGGATGCGTGAGGTGTCGAAAACGCTGTTAATCGTGCTGCTGGCGTTTATCGCGGCGATCAGCCTCTGGACGCCTCTGGCGCACCCGGCCATCGCGGCGCGCTGGTTTACGCTGCCGAATCTGTTTTATCTGCTGCCGGTCCCTGCCCTGGTCGTCATGTTTAGCCTCTACCAGTGGCGCTGCCTGAGTAATCCTGATAGCCATACTCGTCCGTTTATTCTGACGCTGGGGCTGATTTTCCTCGGCTTTAGCGGGCTTGGGATCAGCATCTGGCCGCATATTATACCGCCGTCAATCATCCTGTGGCAGGCCGCCGCCCCGACGCAAAGCCAGGGCTTTATGCTGGTGGGCGCTCTGTTGATCATTCCCGTCATTCTGGTCTACACCTTCTGGAGCTACTACGTCTTTCGCGGCAAAGTTCAGCCTGGGGAGGGTTATCACTGATGCAACAACCTGTCTGGAAAAGATTGCTGTGGCTGGCCATTATCTGGGGCGGCAGCGTACTGGCGCTGGCAGCGGTCAGTATGCTCTTCCGTATGCTGATGACGGCTGCCGGGTTTAAATCTCATTAAACTTCATTCCGGGCAGCCCTGCGTTGCCCGGCACCACCCCGCACTTTCAGATAAACCCCATTAACGCACCGCAGAGTATCGTTACACTGGTAAAAGATTCACAGAATTTATAATTTGAGAAGAAAAATGAAAAAGCTCATCGCGTTAAGTGTTATCAGCCTTGTCCTTAGCGGCTGCGTTAATCCTGGCAAAGCATCCGTTCAGCCGGATCAGCTGAAGAGCCACCGTTTTGTACTGGAAAACGTGGACGGCAAAGCCGTGAAGGGGATGACCGCGCAGCCTGAGATCGCTTTTAACGCGCTTCCCGATATTAGCCTCGTTGATAACATTAGCGTTTCCGGCCAGATGTGTAACCGCTTCAACGGGCAGGGAAAGCTGTCCGAAGGTGAGCTAAAAGTTAAAACGCTGGCGATGACTCGCAAACTTTGTACCGAACCGCAGCTTAACGAGCTGGATCAGGCCATCGGCGACATGCTGCGCAAAGGGGCGCAGGTCGACCTGACTGAAGACCAACTGACGCTGGCGACGGCCGATAAGACGCTGATGTTTAAGCGCGCGGAGTAATCAGTAGCTACCGCAGCTTCCAACGGCAAGCGACTGTTCACTGCAGCGTTTGCCGTTTGGCAAGGCGCACATCCCGATAGCCGAACCGTCAAGCTGGCGGGCAACGGACAGCGAGCCGCCAATCATGGCACAGTTGGCCTGGCCTGAACTGGACATTGCCGCTTTCATTCCCGGCGCCACGTGGGCCGCCGTGGCCTGCTGAACAGGTTCACTACTGCATGCCGACAACAATAACGCGGCACACCCTACCCAAAATGCTGAACGCATGCTCTTTTCCCCGTAAATAGTGCGAAACCTAAGCATAATAGGCATCACATCCCGTGTCGTCGAGAGCGGAAGTGCGTATTTATGCGCTACTGAAACAATTCCTCGCAATTTTTTCGCCCTAAGTTTGATCTAACCATTGATGGTGAGAATACCGAGGACACAAAAGCGAAAATCGTAAAACCCCCTGTTTGCTAGACTACAGAGATAATATTCAGGGCTGGTCGCCTTATGACAGCCTCTCTGTTTTTGCGCAATGTAAGGGTGTCGTCCTATGCAAACTATTGACGGTAATGGTGCAGTTGCCTCAGTCGCGTTTCGCACCAGTGAAGTTATCGCCATCTATCCGATCACGCCAAGCTCTACCATGGCCGAGCAGGCGGATGCCTGGGCGGGGAACGGGTTAAAAAACGTCTGGGGCGATGTCCCGAGAGTGGTTGAAATGCAGTCCGAAGCGGGAGCAATTGCCACGGTCCATGGTGCACTGCAAACCGGCGCGCTCTCCACGTCGTTTACCTCCTCTCAGGGATTGTTGTTAATGATCCCAACGCTGTACAAACTCGCCGGTCAACTGGCCCCCTTCGTCCTGCACGTCGCGGCGCGTACTGTGGCCACCCACGCACTCTCTATTTTTGGCGATCACTCCGACGTGATGGCCGTGCGTCAGACCGGCTGCGCGATGCTGTGCGCCAGCAGCGTTCAGGAAGCCCAGGACTTTGCTTTAATTTCGCATATCGCCACGCTTAAAAGCCGCGTTCCGTTTATTCACTTCTTTGATGGTTTCCGTACGTCTCACGAGATCAACAAAATCGTCCCGCTGGCGGACGAGACTATCCTGGATCTGCTGCCGCAAGCGGAAATCGACGCGCATCGCGCCCGCGCTCTGAATCCGGAGCACCCGGTTATCCGCGGGACTTCGGCAAATCCGGATACTTATTTTCAGTCCCGCGAGGCCACAAACCCGTGGTACAACGCGGTTTATGACCATGTCGAGCAGGCAATGAACGACTTTGCCGCGGCAACCGGACGCGAGTACAAACCGTTCGAATACTACGGCCACCCGCAGGCCGAGCGCGTGGTTGTGCTGATGGGTTCCGCTATCGGCACCTGTGAAGAGGTCATTGACGAGCTGCTGGCCCGCGGCGAAAAGGTCGGCGTGCTTAAAGTGCGTCTCTACCGTCCGTTCTCGGCTAAACATCTGCTCGCTGCGCTGCCGGAAAGCGCGCGTACTGTGGCGGTGCTCGATCGAACCAAAGAGCCGGGCGCACACGCGGAACCGCTCTATCTGGACGTGATGGCCGCCCTCGCTGAAGCCTTTAATAACGGCGAACGTGAAACGCTACCGCGCGTTATCGGCGGTCGTTATGGCCTGTCTTCCAAAGAGTTTGGGCCGGACTGCGTGCTGGCCGTGTTTAACGAGCTAAGGGAAGCAAAACCCAAGCCGCGCTTTACGGTGGGTATTTATGATGACGTAACGAATCTTTCCCTGCCCTTGCCGGAAAACACCCTGCCCTCGACCGCCAAACTTGAGGCGCTGTTCTACGGTCTGGGCAGCGACGGCAGCGTCTCGGCGACCAAAAACAACATCAAGATCATCGGCAATTCAACGCCGTGGTACGCGCAGGGTTACTTCGTCTACGACTCCAAGAAAGCCGGCGGTCTGACCGTTTCTCACCTGCGCGTCAGCGAGCAGCCTATCCGCTCTGCCTACCTTATTTCTCAGGCCGACTTTGTTGGCTGCCATCAGTTGCAGTTTATCGACAAGTACCAGATGGCTGAGCGCCTGAAGCCCGGCGGTATCTTCCTGCTCAACACGCCTTACAGCGCCGATGAGGTCTGGGCGCGCTTGCCGCAGGAAGTACAGACGGTGCTGAACCAGAAAAAAGCCCGTTTCTATGTAGTTAACGCGGCGAAAATTGCCCGCGAATGTGGCCTGGCCGCGCGTATCAATACCGTGATGCAGATGGCCTTCTTCCATCTGACCAATATCCTGCCGGGCGACAGCGCGCTAGTGGAACTGCAGGGGGCCATCGCCAAAAGCTACAGCAGCAAGGGCCAGGAGCTGGTAGAGCGTAACTGGCAGGCGCTGGCGCTGGCGCGCGAGTCACTGTTCGAGGTGCCGCTGCAGCCGGTAAATGACGCCAGCCCGAATCGCCCTCCGGTGGTCTCGGATGCGGCACCTGATTTCGTGAAAACCGTGACGGCCGCGATGCTGGCCGGGCTGGGTGACGCCCTGCCCGTCTCTGCGCTGCCGCCGGACGGAACCTGGCCGATGGGCACCACGCGCTGGGAAAAACGCAACATCGCCGAAGCGATCCCCATCTGGAAAGAAGAGCTCTGTACCCAGTGCAACCACTGCGTCGCGGCCTGCCCGCACTCGGCCATTCGGGCCAAAGTGGTGTCACCGGAAGCGATGGAAGATGCCCCGTCCAGCCTGCACTCGCTGGATGTAAAATCCCGCGACATGCGCGGCCAGAAATACGTTCTGCAGGTCGCACCGGAGGACTGCACCGGGTGTAACCTGTGCGTTGAGGTCTGCCCGGCGAAAGACAGGCAGAACCCGGACATCAAGGCCATCAATATGATGTCGCGTCTTGAGCACGTTGAAGAAGAAAAAGTGAACTATGACTTCTTCCTGAACCTGCCGGAAATCGACCGCAGCAAGCTGGAGCGCATTGATATTCGTACGTCGCAGCTGATTACGCCGCTGTTCGAGTACTCCGGTGCCTGCTCCGGCTGCGGTGAAACGCCGTATATTAAGCTGCTTACCCAGCTGTACGGCGACCGGATGTTGATTGCCAATGCCACCGGCTGCTCATCGATCTACGGCGGTAATTTACCGTCCACGCCTTACACCACCGATGCGAATGGGCGCGGTCCGGCATGGGCAAACTCTCTGTTCGAAGATAACGCCGAGTTTGGCCTGGGCTTCCGCCTGACGGTTGACCAGCACCGCGCGCGCGTGATGCGCCTGCTGGAGCAGTTTGCCGGGCAGATCCCTGCCGAGCTCAATGCCGCACTACACGCTGACGCCACGCCCGAGGTGCGCCGCGAGCAGGTGGCCGAGCTGCGTCACGCCCTTCAGGGGGTGGCCGGGGCTGAACAGCTTCTGACCGACGCTGATGCCCTGGTCGAAAAATCGATCTGGCTGATTGGCGGCGACGGCTGGGCTTACGACATCGGCTTTGGCGGGCTGGATCACGTATTGAGCCTGACCGAAAACGTCAACATTCTGGTCCTGGATACGCAGTGTTACTCCAATACCGGTGGCCAGGCGTCGAAAGCCACGCCGCTGGGCGCCGTCACGAAATTCGGTGAGCACGGTAAACGCAAGGCGCGTAAGGATCTGGGCGTGAGCATGATGATGTACGGCCACGTTTACGTCGCGCAAATCTCGCTGGGCGCGCAGCTTAACCAGACGGTGAAAGCGATCCAGGAAGCGGAAGCGTATCCGGGTCCGTCGCTGATCATTGCCTACAGCCCGTGCGAAGAGCATGGCTACGACCTGGCTCTCAGCCACGATCAGATGCGTCAACTGACGGCCACCGGCTTCTGGCCGCTCTACCGGTTCGATCCGCGTCGTGCAGATGAGGGGAAATTACCGCTGGCGCTGGATTCGCGTCCGCCGTCCGATGCCCTGGCAGAGACGCTAATGCAGGAGCAGCGCTTCCGCCGCCTGAATGCGCAGCAGCCTGAGGTGGCAGAGCAGCTCTGGCAAGACGCCGCCGCGGATCTGCAAAAACGGTATGAGTTCCTGGCGCAGCTGGCAGGAAAAGCTGAAAAATCCACCAGCGACTAAACCCTATGCCCGGCTCGTCCGGGCATTTTTTTTCCATAAAAAAAGCCCGATGTTTTCACATCGGGCTAATCCAGATAATTAATGAATCTCTCTTTAGTTTCCCAAAAGACATTCACGATAATTATGGATAAATAATCTTAAAGGCATATAACGGAGCAGAGATTACCTGATTTAACCGCTAATTAATAATTTTTATTTAATATGGTTTATTTTAACTCATTCATCAAGCAAATGACCATTTCCGCAGTTTTATCTGGTTTAGATTTTACTTAATTCGTAACAATTCTATTTTATTACTATTCCACAGGAGTGATTTAGCATGAGACAACTTTCTTATTCGGGAAGTTCAACAGGTAATCAAATAAAAACAACTGCAAAGGAATATCACTATGCAAAGAAAAGTACTGGCTCTGATGATTCCGGCTCTGTTAATGGCTGGCGCCGCGCATGCGGCAGAAATATATAATAAAGACGGCAACAAACTGGATCTGTACGGAAAAGTGGATGGTCTGCACTATTTCTCCGATGATGCCTCTAAAGACGGCGATCAAACCTACATGCGTCTGGGTTTCAAAGGTGAAACGCAGATTAACGACATGATGACCGGCTACGCGCAGTGGGAATATAACATTCAGGCAAATAATACCGAAGGGTCTGATAACCAGTCCTGGACGCGTCTGGCCTTCGCGGGGGTCAAAGTGGGTGACTACGGTTCCTTCGATTATGGCCGTAACTACGGCGTACTGTACGACGTGGAAGGCTGGACCGATATGCTGCCTGAATTCGGCGGCGACTCTTACACCTATGCCGATAACTTTATGACCGGCCGCGCTAACGGCGTGGCAACCTACCGTAACACTGATTTCTATGGTCTGGTGCAGGGCCTGAACTTCGCGCTGCAGTATCAGGGTAACAATGAAGATGCCAGCAACAATCAGGAAGGCACCAACAACGGCCGCGACACGCGTCATGAGAATGGCGACGGCTTCGGTATTTCTACAACCTATGATTTCGGCATGGGGATCAGCGCCGGTGCCGCCTACGCCTCATCTGACCGTACCAACGACCAGGTTACGCATACCACTGCGGGCGGTGACAAAGCAGATGCCTGGACAGCTGGCCTGAAATATGACGCCAATAATATCTATCTGGCCGCCATGTATTCTGAAACCCGTAACATGACGCCTTATGGTGATAACACCGACGCCGTGGCGAATAAAACTCAGAACGTCGAAGTGACCGCGCAATACCAGTTCGATTTCGGTCTGCGTCCGGCAATTTCTTATCTGCAGTCAAAAGGTAAAGACCTGGGTAAAGGTCAGGGCGACCAGGACCTGGTGAAATATGCAGATGTAGGCGCAACCTACTATTTCAACAAAAACATGTCCACCTATGTTGATTATAAAATCAACCTGCTGGATGAAGATGACAGCTTCTACAAAAACAACGGCATCAGCACCGACGATGTCGTTGCATTAGGCCTGGTTTACCAGTTCTGATGGTCAGAGCCCGCAGCGTTACGCGGGCTCATTCTTTTTTGATTTTCGTCTCAAAAGAGCGCTTTATTTCGGTATTGTTGAGGATAAGTTGAAAGAAAACGGGTTAGACTGCGCGCATATCCCCTTCTTCACTAAGGATGATAGCGTTGTTTGGCCGCATATCCGTTACCATACTGACTCTTCTGGCGTGTTTATGGATGGCGTTGATCTTTGATTTTCGCGATATTGTCGGGCATCTCGGCACGCTGTTAAACCATCTGGATCGCCATTAACAGTTATTCCCAGAAAAAAGCCACCAGCTTTGCCGGTGGCGGTCATACGCATTTCGAGCGTTACTTTTTCACGGGTTGAGGTTTTTTATCCCCTGATTCGGGGGCCTCGCGCGGATCGTCTTTTTCAACACAGAGCATAATGTCTCCTGTTTCAGTTAACCACTTCCCACTATAGCCAGTGTGAACAGATCCTGGCCAGGCGGTAATCAACCTATATTGCTCTCTTTTTTGCGAAACGAGAGGTAACCAAAAACGCCGCTTTCACCATCGCTCGGATGGTTCACGCCGTCCATCACCGTCACTTCGGGGAAATCAAACGGCGACACATTTTCAAAACAGGCCACATTGACGCCGTATTCATTTGGGTTAGAGCGACGCTGATGGAACGTGTATATCCCACAGACCGAGCAAAAGAAATGCCGCGCAGTCCCCGTGTTGAACCGGTACTCCGTCAGCTTATCCTCACCTCTGGTTACGGTAATACCCGACAACGGTGCAGAGACCACAACTGCGCCCCGCATGCGGCAAAAAGAGCAACTGCAGCGCCGCGCAGTATTAAAACCGTCCGTGAGTTCGACGGTAAATGCCACCGCGCCACAATGGCACTGTGCATGACGAATATCTGTCATCGGTTAGACCCCTTTTCTCACCAACTCGGCGGCCTTAACGAAAACCTCATCTTCTACACCATCGCCTTTCTGCCTGCCGAGCCTGACCAGCTCTTCAACAATGCTGTCGCGATCGATCGGTCTCTGGGCGGAAACCAGCCCAATAACGGCGGCACCGATCGCCAGCCCCACTAATCCTGTTTGTTCGTCTTTGTTCTTCATACTCATGCTCCTGATACAACAAACAAGCGTAGCAGGATTTTTAAAAACTCAGCGTCAGGCAGTATTCACTGAATCGCTGTCAGCCCGACGCGCTGGCCGTACGAGAGCTCTAAGGTATTTCCATCGGGATCGGCAAAGAATACATAATACCCAACGGGATCGCCCAGATCTTCCGGTGCTTTCCGTAACGCTCCTTCTTCGATGGCCATCGCGGTTTTTCTGTCAATTTCTTCACGCGTGGCGCAGGCAATCCCAAGGTGGCCAAAATGCCCCAGCGGCGTATCGGTCACGTTGTCAGACTGCACCAGAACCAGCGCAAAAGGACGCGTATGGTCAGTTAGCCACGCCACTTTGCGGACATCGTGAAGATCGGGCTCACGCGAGTGGATGACCTCCATCCCGGCATATCGGCGGTAGAAAGCAACGCTCTTCTCCAGATCCCGGACCATAAACGCAACATGAGTGAATCCTACGTCAATGTCTTTCATTTTAAGATGTTACTCCTCTATTAACGTGTCGAAGCCATCTTAAAAGCTCAAGTTAACTTGAGGTCAACGGTGAATTTGTGCGGCCCTGCTGATGCTCAATTGGGGATGAGGGGATAAAAATAATACAGCCCCGCCGTAGCCGAGACGCTTACGACGACGCTCAGTAAAAACCAGGTTTTGAATGGCTGCTTCTGCGTTTTATGGCGAAAGAGCTGTTGGCCCACAATAGCGCCAGGCCACCCGCCAACAATGCCAAATACCAGTAACGTCCTCTCCGGTACCCTGCGCATCCCTTTCCGCGCAGCGGTTTTATCGGCGCCGTAAATCGCTATCGTCAGAACGTTAATCAGCAAGAACCACATGGCGCAGGGATACGCGGTAAAAACGCTGCCAGCTGCAGCGATGAGCAGGAGCAAAAAGCAAAAACGATTCAAAGTCATAGTGACAGCCACTGGACAGGTATGCGGATTTCGAAAGGCATTATACGCTTTCTTACGCATGTATCAGCCTGAGGCCATCTTTCGTCAAACAGACCCATTCAGCAACTCTATTATCCTGCGCCGTCTTCACACCCTCACCTGTCAGCGTTATGCGTCCCGCTCGGTGCGACGGCAGGAGCGGAATACCAGTTTTCTTTGGCGACCATGACGCTTCCTTCAGGCTGCATGACAAAGTTGGGCGACATGATTTGCACGTTATATTCGTTAAAGACATCCTGAATGTTGCTGAACAGCGCATTGCGCGCGACGGCCAGAGGCTCCCCGGGTAGCAGCCTGACCTGAAGCTCATAGGCGATATACCAGTCCATTAGCGACAGCTGACGCACCAGCGGCGGCGTTGAAGGATCCACGCACGCTGTCCGCCTGGCGGCCAGCTCAAGCATGGCATGCACCTGCCGCCAGGGGGTGTCATACCCAATGGTGACGCTTACGGTTAAGTTGACGCTGCCGTCATTGTTTTGGGCGCTGAGGTTCGTTATCTTGCCGCTCACCACGACGGCGTTGGGCACGGTGACCACATAGTTTTCGCGGGTGATAATTTTGGTGGCGAGCATACCAATTTCGCTCACCTTCCCTTCGTTATCAGCGACCCGAATGACGTCGCCCTTGCGCAACGCGCGCGAATAAATCAGTACTAGACCGCTCATCGCATGATTCATCACCCCAGCAGAACCCAGCGTCAGCATCAGACCAAAGAAGACGCTTATGCCCTTAAAGGCCAGCGAATTGGCCCCGGGAAGAAACGGGTATGCGGCGGAGAGCGCGAACAACCACACCACAACTGAGAGAAGTTTTCTGGTCGCCCCGACGGTTTCAGGGTGCAACCCTGGAAACTGTAAACGCCCCACTTCTACCTGGTTGAGTACCACCTTTAACACTTTGAGGATTACCGCAGTGATCGTGAAGATGATGAAAACAATTGCCAGTCCTGGCAGCGCAGAGGCAACGGCTAAGGCAATCTGCCGTATGACATGCAACGTCCAGTCACCCAACGATGTTGCCCAGACTCGCGTCCAGGGAAACAGGCTGAACGACCAGCTAAGCCAGCCGTAAAAAGCCAAAATCATCACAACCAACATCAACAGGCCGTACAGGCGCGCTTCGATGAGGCCGATGAAACGGCGCCAGCGTTGGGGTACCCAGCTCCGCTTCTCAGCGACCTTTCGACGATAGTGCCCTCTTACCCATTTCCAGGAGCGCAACGCACCATAGCCAAGCAGGAACCAAATCAAAATACCGGCCGCAGTCTTTGCTGTGGAAAGCAGCAGCCATCGGGTATCATATTGATCGCGAAGTGAGTTACGCTGCGCTTCCAGACGTGCCAGCACGCGCTGAGCGGCCTGATCCAGGGTAAGATCGTCCCCTTCATCCAGATCTGATTCTGTCAGCAGCATGACCGGCTTACCATTCATCACGAACATTCTTCCCTGCTGGTTATACCGGGTGACAGGGATAATTGTCAGAGGTTTGCTAACATCTTCCTGCGAGAAATTACGTAACGTATTTCGAATCCGTAATACACGCTCTTCTGGCGTGGTGAAACCGAACTTTGCCTGCAGCATGACGATCGGTTGATGGAAGATATATAGCGTGCGTGCCCGCTCACTTTCAGTCGGTTCCTGTCGGGGTTCGGCAGCCAAAACGGGATGAGCAGGAAAATAGAGTAAACATAATAATAGAGCGAGCACTAACCTGTTCATATCTACCTGTATTTCATGAATTATGCGTTTTCACCAGGCATTGTATTAACATCATGCCGACCGACAGCCGTGGAAAACGTCCCTGCGAGAAATACCGTTCGCAGGCAAAGCTCTTGGCTATCATGTTGAATTTCTTAAAACCTCTCAACGTTCTGCTACATCACATAGAGGTTTTTGTTATTAAGCGCTTAATGAAAGGAAGCATGAATAAATATAAGTGGTGATACACAATCAGCAAGTTACTTGCCGAAAATTAACACGTTGTATTTGTAATGAAAGGCACTACTCTTAGCTGTAAATCGGCTATGACAATTCGAAGATTGCGCAAGGGGGTTACCTTGATTCCTTAGCGTCTCCCCTCACGCTCACGTTTACTCTTTTGGCTTCCATAGCGATTACCCTCGTTGATTTTGACGCTCAGCCCCCAGTCGAAGGCCACCTCTTCAATCGTCGGGTAGAAGATGTCACGGATCTGCGGGTACGTCGGCGCGAAATGATGGCTGTAATTTCGACGCCGTTCTTGCCGACCTTTACGCCTGAATAGGCGAGTCTGGAAGCAGCCGGGAGTTTCCTTGTGTCAGCGAAGTAAGGCTGGCCAATGCCATCGCGGTTGCAGCGCGGACATTCAGGATTTGGCTCTTTGTTGTGGTCGTAACCGTAACCACCAGAATCCTCTGGTTCACGTCTGTCACGTTCAATAGCCTCGAGTCTTTTCTCTTCGAACTCCACGGCATCACGCCACTGGTAGTGGTGACCGAAACCCCAGCAGTAACGACACGCACCGCGGCGATACTGCGAAAGCTGATTTGCATCGAAGGTGGCGAGCTGCCACATCTGCGCGAGGACTTCATCGGCACTGCCAAGCGTGCGCATAATGGAGGCTTTCTGCTGCTGCGCAATGGCCTGCGCAACGTTAGGATTCGCTATGAGCTGACGACCGTAGTTTGGGTCACTATAGCCAGCACGTGCAGCGGCAGCGGTGGCGTTGTTGTCTTTCAGGTATTCCGCGACAAATAAGCGCTGCTGAGCAGTAAGTCCATCATCATCCACCAGCTCATTTGCGTTTTTATCTTTCTGCGCAGTGCGCATTTTTTTCTGCGCAGGTTTTTGCGGTGTTTGCGCAGAAGGTTTTTTGATATATCGACGGGCGGTAGCGTAGTTCAGTCCCTGCGCTTCACACCATTCCTTTGGTGATACGCCGGTTGCGGCATGGTCGGACAGGAACCGTTGCTGAAGCTCGCCCCAGTCTGGTTTTGCCATGGTAAGAACCTATTGATGAACATGTTCCGCTTAGTGTTAGTCTTGCAACAATGTATACTGCTGAGCCGAAAAATATCTCAGCTAACAGATTATGAGGATGTTATGGGAATTTCGAAAATCTCCCTTTTCTCTTTGAATTTATGCTTATCTAAAAATGGAATAGTCATTGGATCAGGCACAGGTTTTTTCTATGAGCATGAGAAGGATTACTTCCTTATTACAAATTATCATGTATTTACAGGTAGAGAGCCCAAAAATCCAGAGTGCTTGCTAGAGGGTTATCCAGACTCACCTGATCGCATTTCTTTTGACATCCCTTACTTTGATGGGCAAGAGCATGGGGTTGCAGCCAACATTCATATAAACATCGATGAAGATTCTGTTTTCATTGAACACAAGGATAGAAATAAAGGCATTGACTTAGTTGCCCTAAAAATAGATATTCGCGAGAGTCAGCGGTGTGCCATCACAACTCAAAAAGATATTGAATTAGTGGATGACATTGCAGTAGATGTCACATCAAACTTATTCATTGTCGGATACCCGTGGGGGCAAAGTGTCTCACCAAATCTGCCAATATGGAAAAAGGGTACTATTGCAAGCGAGCCTCAGCTTATTTCTGAAGGAATTCAAAAAATTTACATCGATACATTCACCAACCCAGGCATGTCTGGCTCTCCTGTATTCGCAAGCGAAGATCGTGATGGTTATATTTACAATCCAAAATATGAGTCTTTATATAAAAAAAGTCTAACTGGTGACAAGGAAGCGATAACAAAAATTTCAGGCATTGAACCTGATTATATTAAACAGATAAGAAAATTTAAATATTTCAGATTGATGGGGATATACTCCGGTAGAATAACTTTTGCTTCAAAAGACCCTCAAATTGGTATTGTATGGCCATTACCTTTGTTAGAAGATTTATTAAGAAATGGGATTAAAACCCATCATCCTTACCCTCCAATTAAAACCACTTAATTGCGTGGATTTTATTATAACAAACTAAAACATCCTAACTGCTCGTGGTAGAAGGCTCATTCCTTTTGAATGGTTAGGGTAATTTAGTAGAAACTGTGTATCATTACCTTTTTTATGATTTTTTTGGAAGTTTACGTAGTCATTTACTAATAGTAATATCGCCATGCCTAGCATGGCTATTCATTGTGATGGCAATAAAAAACCGCCCGTAGGCGGTAATAGTTTACTTCTTTGCAATGAAACGATGAATTTTGTCGTTCATGAATAGGGCAAGCTGAGACTCGTCGAGTTTATATCCCTTGGATGATAATTTATGTGCAAGCATGATTATTTTCTCATCCCTCAAATCTTCTGTTCCTTCAAGTAAGTTTTCTTCTCCTGAGGGCATATATTTTTTGGTTGTTTTATATACAACCCTTTCCTTTTCGGTATCTGAGTACGATATCTCAAGGAAATATTCACTCTTTTGCATACCAGTGCACCCATTTGTGAGTGCGCCATAAATCACTTTTATTGATTCGTAAAGAGATAGTGACTTACTAGCAACCTCTTCTTTTACGACTTTATCCAAAACGATTACTAAGGATGACATGTCTAGCCCTCTTTTGCGGTCATCCTACTTGTATCGGATCAAAATTAGAAAAATTTAGGTTACACAGTCTATTGAAACAAATTATTTAGTTACTCTTTCAGTGCGTAGCAACTCAAAACGTCTTATCGCCGCCTTATCCAGATTGCACTGCCCCAGCGCCGTATAGAGCTGAGTGTTTAACTCCAGACTTGCCTGCCAAGTGAATGGCACGGCCATTCCTGGGATCGGAGTATCTGCAGTCAGGTCAGCGCTTATCGGCACTACCGGAGCCGGGACGTAGACTGTCTGCGTATTCCCGCAGGCTGTCAGCAGCGGCAGAAGGAACAAGTTGGTTAGCGCACGGATCGCCTTCAAGCGCCTGCCTGATGTAGACAATGCGAGTCTCGCCCTTTTGAGCCAGTTCGTTCTTTGCATTCTGGGTAGCCTGTGAGATGTCACGAATGAGGTTCATCGTGGTGATCACGTTGCTGGTGATCGCCTCCGATGTTTCTGCACGGACCGTCGCCTTATCGCGCTGGTCTTTGTAGATGATGGCGTTGCCACGGTAGTGGTTAATTGACCAAGCCATGGAACCCAGCAGACAAATTACGACAGCGCAAATGATTGGGGTTAATCGGCTCATTTCTGGCCCCACTCGCAAACTTCACGCTCAATCTCTCGGCGGGTTACCAGTCCCTTCCACTGCTTTCCACCGGCATACGTCCAGCGCTGCAGTTCTTTGCATGCACCCGGAACGTCGCCGGAATTTAATTTTTTCAGCAGCGTCGATCTGCTAAATGCTCCCGTTCCCACGTTATAGGTGAAGGAGTAAAGCGCGGCCCGAGTGGTTTCGGGAATATGGACTTTAATCAGCGGGTCGATAGCTGCAGCTACCTTGCGCAGGTCGGATTGAAGCAAAGCGTCACATTCTTTATCGGTGTATCTGTGACCGCGGCGAATGTCAGCGCCGGTGTGCCCATCGCAAACAGTCCAGACACCGACGACATCCTGATAAGCGTAATAACGACGCCCTTCAAGACCATCTGCATTACCCAGCATGACTGCTGCAATAGTTATTGCGCTGGATCCACCAACAATGACGCCCACCAGCTTATTTCTGAGTGTCGGGTTCATCTCGGCTCCTGCTGCGGCGGTTGTCTTCGCGGATTTTGAAATAGAGGTTTGTCAGGTACGTCATCACTGCAATGATGATACCCACCAGCACGCCGATAGCGTTCCACTGCTCGGGGCTATAGGCATTCAGCATACCGTTTAGGATGCTACCGGCTGAAGCGCCATATGCAGCACCTGTGGTTATTTTGTCCATGCGATACATGCTCTCACCTCGCGATGCTGCGGGTGTTGAATGTTTGAAGATGATTAGCCGTAATGACTAAAGCTGAGAGTGTGTTCTACCGATAATGATATGAACATTTAATCTGGGAAATTTTATGCAGACAGTATCTACTTACAAAGATCTTGCAAAAGCAATAGCCTGTGATTCAAACAAAATTGAAGTCACTGGTGATATCACCAAGGGAACGGTAAAAATCGTGGCCAGTGGCGCGGTTTCCTGGGCAATTGCTATCGGCGCAATCAGCATCGCATACGCTGCATTTGTTATGACGCCTGCGACGGGGGGAACTAGCTCAACTTTATCATTAATGTTTGCACCGGCAGCTGTTGCCAGCATTGGATTACCAGCAACTACCGCAGCAATTGCAATTGTAACTGGCGCAGGATCCTTAACGGCGATTAAAAACTTAAGGAAATATAAGGTTGAATCTCTTGAAGATGGTAAAGCTATTTTAGTTAAAAAATAGTTTCATGAGTTCCTAGCTGGTGTACAGAGTTGTTTTGAAGGTATAAAAAAAGCCCCACGGGGTTAACCGCAGGGCTTTAAACGAAGGCAATAACCCATCGTTAGAGCAAAATTACCACACATTCGGGAAAAGTAAATAGCTCACGATAAATTCACACCCTATTTTGTTATCTGCTTCAGCTGCGCATCAGCCCACGCCTCTTCGATATCAAACTTGGTGATGAGCTGGTCGTAGAATGGCTTAACAGACTTCTTCCAGGTATCGAGGGTGATTGCATCCGTTATCTGGCACATCGCGGCGTAAGCCTCAGTTGATGGAATTCGCTCAAACCCCCGCCCACTGCAGCGCTTGCAATCAGCCAGAACCGGCACACCCTGCTGTTCAGTAAGAACCTGATTAACGGTTTTCCCGCGTCCATGACAATCTTTACAGGCACAACTTACAACCTTCTTACCCTTGCACTGAGGGCAGAGAACGCGCGCTACCTCCATGACCTACCTACGCACCTCATACTCAGAAGGTCGAATATCCTCCGCGCCCATGTGCAAAGACATCTTCACGAACTTCTTCTCTTTTGCCGGAGTGTGAGACTTCATGCTGAAAACCTCAGCGTCAATAAACCCTTCCCCATTGCAGCCATCGCACTGCTTCACGCTGGCGGCGCTGCGGGAATAGTCCTCGAACGCGAAGGTGGCCAGTTGATGCATCACCAGTGGCTTAACCCCGGCATCCAGTTTGCGCAGTGCAGCCACCCGATCGCACTTAGTCAGCGCATACTGTGCCAGCAGCTCGATCGCCCTCGCCCGATCGTTGTAACTGATGCCCATCTTCCCGAGAAATGCGCTGTATCCCATTGCTGCCCGTTCCTGCGTCATGCCCATAGCGGCCATGATATCCGTTCCGGTTAATGAGTCTGACGCAGTAGCACGCGGAGAGTCGCTAATCATTGTCGATTTGGCGAAGTGATATTTGAGGGTGTTTTCAAGTTTCATGCGGTCTCCAGCTCGGTGATGGTGAGTTCTAATTTCCCGCCCTTAATGACAGGCATTTTCATAACGCGATAGTCGACAACCTGGCAGTCATCCAGCCAGAATCCCGCCTTTGTTAAAGCGTCAAATGCAGCTTTCTGCAGATTATCCAGATCGCGGCGACGGCGGTCGGGCATGTGACATTCAATTCGGATTTTGAGTGGTGCGGCCGTGCGAATATTAAGCCGGGCGCTTCGAATGACACTGGCGACCGCATAGCGATACGCTACGCCATCAGCGCTAATGTGAGTGCGCCCGCGGTTGTGCCGGTAATACCGGTTATTGCTCGGCGGCCAGGGCAAAGTGATTTGATATGTCTTCACGTTCACCCCCACATCCGGTTTCGCCAGCGGCTGTCAGGGCGCGCTGGTGTATTTGAGGTCGGAAGGAATGCACTGACAGTCCATGTCACGTAATCCGGGTTAAGGCTACGCTCAACACGGACGCCGCGCGCTTTGTAACGCTTAACCAGATCGTCGGCCTGTTCGGTGCTGCAATCGGTGTGGTGGAACCAGGTCTTCTTCATTCCCGTCACCCCGCAAAGCTCATGAGTTGCGCAGCGGCATTCTCCGCCTCGCGCTGGTCCCTGAATGCTTTGGATAATATCCAGCGCCAGAGGACATCAAGCGCGGCCTTGTACAGCTGCTGGAACTCAATTTCGTCCATGTTGGCGAATGAAATACTGCGTGGGTGCTTCTGAAGTGTGCCATCCGGAAGTTTGATAGCGTCGTAATGCCCGGCCTGAATAATCACCCAGGCGCGGTAAGCATCGAAGGATTTGCACAGGCTAATGCCATTCGTGACGCGCCGGTAAGCAACCTGCTCAAGATACTGCTCAGCAGCATCGATCAGCGCACCCTCATTCCCGCCATATGAAGCAAGGAACTTGGCGTAGCCGGTGATCAGCTTCCGCTCGTTGCTAGATATAGCCCCGCCGGTTAGTTCCCAGTATTCAAAACCGAGATTGAGAAGCGCGAAAAAGCGCCGGTGAAATGCCGGGTTTCGTACCCGCCTGAACTCTGCAACAAGAACATCGCCGAGCCGGTTTTTTGATTGCAGGATATCGCTGGTCTCGGGCGTAGCCGGGATCAGTATTCCTGAGTGGTGTTTGATAAGTTGTAATTCTAGCGCCATGGTTCTCTCCGTGGCGCATCAGGTCAACGGGTGTTCAGTCCGTCGGATTTATGATATCAGAGGGCTCCGTGATTCGGTAGCCAAGGCGGCGAAGAAAGCGGGTTCCGGAGGATATATTGAAAATCCCTTCATCCTCCAACAACGGTCGGCAAGAAACAATTCCATTTCGAGTATAAAGAAGACAACGACTTTGGAGTGGAACTGAGCCAATAAGCATGCCATCCGATCTTCTTACTATATCGTACCAGTCGCCCTGTTCTTGAAGTTTGTTCACAACCTCCTCCCTTCTTTGTTCACTGTGAAACCAACCTTCCGGCAGTGTTAAACCCTCATATAGCGTCAAGATATTGATGCCAAAAAATGCAAATGAGAATGCCGAAAAGAAGCTACGTCTATGTTGTAGAGTCTAAACATACAACAAAATACTGTATATATAAACAGCGCCTTGCAAGATGGAAGGGCTTGGTTAAGAGATTACATCATTCAAACTAGTTGGTTTTTTATTCATCTGATGGTAGTGAGTCATCAATAAGGAGCTTAAGTTTGGAAGGAGGATCTGGGTGACAGTTTCGAAGAGTAACTATTTAAATCTGTAAAAAGACTTAAGGCGAAGACATGCCTTACGTATTAAGCATACTGGCACTTGTCAAATATTACTGACTTTTATGTCACTTACGAGTGAAAGAATTGCCTTGCAATAGACAACAAGAGTCATGAAA